>NZ_NXBD01000043.1:0-71798 GCF_002383965.1 Campylobacter sp. 110
TATATGCTCATAAATCAAACCTTTGAAATTGATTCTTGTGATGATGTAGAGCTAGGTATTAAAAGAACCAGTAAGCTTGAATACCGCATAAGTTATGATGATGAAAAAGATCTCAAAGCTATAGTTTTTGTCATAGGAGGTTATGGAGCTAATGCAAATATATATTTTTTAGATTCTTATAGAAATTATATTGCTAAAAATTTTGATGTAGTGACAATAAATGTTTTTTATCATTGTTTTTGCCAAAGGCGTTCGGATGTTGAAAAGTATTCAACATTAGCAGATTTTACAAAAGATGATTTAAAATTAATAGAAAAAGTGCTTCGTAAATACAATATTCCATGTGATCAATTAGCCAATAATACTGTAGTTAGTCATTGTGAATATTTGAGCGAGATTATGACAGAATTAAAAATGTTAAATCGATTGCCTTATGATTTTGAAGAAAGACTAAGTGCAACTTTTATCCCACCTAATGGAGATTATCAAAACTATGGCGTTATGGCAGCTATTGATCATATCAATGCTTTAAAAGATTTAGTTAAACGTTTTCCAGAATTTGCAGATTTACCAAAAATTTATGGGGGGGGGTCTTATGGAGGATACCTATCTTTACTCATAGCAAAGATAGCTCCTTGGTATGTGGATGGTGTGATTGATAATTCGGGTTCGGCTGTTCCACCGCTTAATTATATTATTGGTAGAGAGTTGGAATTTAAAAGCAAAGATACTAATGGGGATATGTATATGCAGGGCGATCATTTTTTTGTGAGTTGTTTTCTAAAAACCCATTGGACACGTAAAGAAAATTCACCTTATTTTTTTAATAATGAAAATTATTTTATTAGAACATTGCTAAATAAAGATCATTTGATTTTACAAAGTCAAAAAAATAAAAATATTATTTATGTGAGTTATCATAGCAAAGAAGATCCTTTAACTCCAGCAAATTTTAAAGAACAAACCATGCAAATATTAAAAATTTTAGGATATGATGTAAGCTTAAATCTAATAGATGAAAATAAAATTGATGGAAAATTTATTAAAAATTTAGACCATGGTTGTGGTATACCTGATAAAGCCTTATTTAGAAAAGAACTTCCTTTAATGCTTGAAAAATTGCAAGGAAGAAAATCTTTAATGCAAGAAAATTCCATCTCTTATCCTTGTGGGAATAAAGTGTTTATATTTAAAGATGTGGGAGATAAATTTGAATTAGAGATAAAAGATTAAAACCTTAAAGGTTTTAATCAAGCTTTGCTAAATTGATTAAATCGCTCACTTTTTGACAATTTTTCAAGTCCTCGGCTGTGATTTTTAAAGCAAAAAGATTTTTATAAAGCACCATCACAGATACAAAAGCCAAACTATCCCACTCGTCTATATCATCAAGTAGCATATCTTCATTTAAGTCTTCATCTCTATGCATAGCTTCTTTAAGCTCTTCTAAAAATTCAGTTTTTGTCATTATTTCTCCTTTGTGTAAATTAAAATATCTTTTGTGTATAAATCCTTGAAATTTAGCACCGCACTTCCCCAGCTAAGCCCTGCACCAAAAGCACTTAAACTCGCTTTAAATTCTTTTGGAATATCTAGTTCGCAAAGTAGAGCAGGTAGTGAACAAGCGCTTAAATTAGCGTATTTTTCCATGATGAAATTAGGAACTTTATCATCATTAAGTTTTAACTCTTCTTTAATACAATCAACCAAATACGCATTAGATTGATGAAAAAGATGAAAAGCAATGTCTTTTTCTTCTACCTTGGAAAATTCTAAAATTTCTTTAAAGCTTTTAGGTTCGCATTCTAAAGCCATATTAAAAATATTTGCTCCGTCCATGTAAAGATTTTCTAATTGCCTAAACTCCTCAGTTTGCATGAGCGAATCATCGTTAAAAATATCTGCTTTAGGTATTCTCATCGCACCTTTTGGAATGATGAGTTTATCAAAATGTCTTCCATCGCTTCCAAGCTCAAAAAAAGCTTCATTAAAATCTGTTTTTTCAATTAAAGTTGCACTTACTCCATCGCCAAAAATAGGGGCTAAATTCATATTTTTAGGGTGGATGAATTTGCTTAAAGTATCTCCACAAATGAGTAAAATTTTACCTAAGCCACTTTGTATTAAAGAATGAGCGACAAATAAGCCGTATAAATACCCTGCACAAGCTTGCCCTAAATCAAAAGCTATGGTTTTAGAGCTTAAATTTAAAAGCTGATGTAAATAACAAGCCGTAGAAGGCATGAAAAAATCAGGACTTTGAGTTACTACGATGAGTGCGTCAAGGCTATTTTTATCTATATTTAAACCTTGTAAAAGTGTATTGGCTGCGTGTTTGCCAAGATCGCTTACACAAGTGTTTTCATCACAAATATAACGCGTGTTTAAGCCTATGACTTTTTTCATTCTTTTAAGGGTTTTGATATCGTTTGAAAAAACGCTTTCTAACTCATCATCAATGCAAATTTTATGTTCAGGTACGCTTACGCAAATACCTGAAATTTTAGCTTTATCAAATCTAGTTTTCATGGATTATAAGTCCTTTAAAATTTAAATTTTGAAATGAAACAAGGGCTGAGTTTTTTTCAATTTCTTTAGAAATTTGTTCTAAAAAGCTCAAAAATGGCATATTTCTTTCGCCTTTTTGATAGTAAAGCCTTGCATTATTGTTTTTAAGATCAAAGAAATGTAAAGCTAGTTCAAAAGCTTTAAAAAACATTCTAGTTTCAAGTTTTCTACCTAAAGCCCTACAAGAAATGCAAAGATCATCGATAAATAAATTTCCTTCTTTGCAAGAAAAAACAAAAATAGCGATAATCCCACTATCGCTTAATTTATCACTCATACTCGCACTTACAATGAGTTCTTTTTGCATGTGTTGTGCGACTTTTTCTTGATTTAAGCGTGTGTAATTAGCGATAAATTGATTGGTTTTGCCTAAAAGTTCGCTAATGCGAGGGATATTTTGCAGATCATTTTTGCTAAAATTTAAGCTGATTTCAAGATTTTGAAAATATTCTTCATCGCTTAAGCTTTTAAGCTCTTCTCTTAAAGCATTGGCTGCTATATCTTTGGCACGAATTTGATCTTCTTTGGTATTTGAAAGTTTTAAAAGATTAGGAAAAAGTTTGATTTTATAAAGTATATTTTCATCGCATAAAAGTGTTTTAACGCCTGTAAATTTGGTATTTTCAAGCTCGGCGATATTATCATCTATAAAAAGCATAGCGTTAGTATTTATATTAAATTTTTTAGCAATTTTTAAGATATTTTCACCCTTTGGTTCCCAATTGATCATTCTAGCATCAAAATCATCCCATTGTAAGATGAAATCTTTCCTTGTTTCAAAAAGTTTTTTTGCGTCTTTTTCTTCATTTTTTGAAGCTAGGGCAAGTAAAAACCCTTGTTTTTTAAAAGTTTTAATTTTTTCTTGTAAGGTTTTGTGCAAAGGACTTAAATTAAGATTATCTATACCCTCTTCACCTAAAATTCCTTGATACAAGGTATTATCAAGATCAAGTACAAGAGCTTTAAGAGCGGGTTTTACGAGTGCAGGGATGAGGCTAAGTCCTAAAATTTGTGCCAAGAAAATCAAGGCTTTATTATTAAGCTTAGAGCCTGTAAGTTCTTCTTTAGCTAGGTCTAAAATATCTTCTTCATCAAAATACTCTTTTATGAGTTTTTCTATGTTAAAAATTTCACAATTTAAAATTTTTTTATCTGTTTTAAATTCTCCTAAACTAAGAACTAAAATAGGGTTTTGTGAAATTTTTCTTAGTTCTAAAAGTCTTTCTTCTATAAAATTTTGCACATTATTTTTATAGCGGGTTAAATCTAGCCATAAAAGTTCTAAACTAGCTTCTTTAAAGTTATCAAAACTCAAGCTATCATCATAAGAGCTGAAATTAAACTCAGCTCTTAAATTAGCAAAATGTAAAAAAGGAGCAATGATACTTTGCACTCCTTCAAAAGCATGATTTCTATGGACATTAATAAGAAGATCTTGACTTTTACTAAAGTCTAATTCTTTGGCAAATTTTATAAGCTCATTGCGTTTTAAATGAGGTGAAAAAAGATTCATTTTAGCTCCACAAGTTCGATTAAAAGCCTATTTGGCATCATGATAAAACAAAGTTTAGCAAAATAGCTTGCTTGCATAATAGGAACAATACAAATGCCTCCTTGTTGTTCCAAAAGAATTAAATCTTGGGCGATATTTTTACTTTCATAGGCTAAATGATACATTTTGGTATTATTTTTCAAATAGCTATCTAGTGGTCCTTTATCGTTTAAATTTTGCAAAAGTTCAAATCTATACTGTGGAAATGCTTCATTACAAGGAATGATAAATTCGCCTCTTACCCCTTGTTTTTCATCTATAAATTCTGATTCTTTATAAAAACCTAGTTTAAAAAAACATTCCCTTTCTTTTTCTAAATTTTTACAAGCCACGCCTATATGATGAAGGGGTAAATTGAGTGTTGTATTAAGCATTTAAAACTACCGCCATAGTGATAGCATTTTTAAATTTCAATGCTTTTTCCAAACTATAATCATTTGCCATAAAACATTCATAAGCTTTAAATTTTAAGCCTGATTTTTCTATCAAATCTTTAACTTCATCAGGATGGGAAAATAAATAAATATGATCAATAGCAGGAGCATTGATAGGAATAGTTGCAAAAATTTCCCCTCCATCGCTAAGAAGCTCTTTAGATCTTTTAAGGAATTCAAGAGGTTTTTCTACGTGTTCTAGCACTTCTCCAATCACTATCAAATCAGCTTTTTTATCAAAATCATAAGTAAAAAAATCTTGACATAAAAAATCACATTTTGTAATCAATCCCCCTACTTGTTGTTTTACCATTTTTTGAGTAAGTTCGCAACTTGTTGGAGAGATATCAAGTCCATAAAAGGCGGAAAATTTACCACTTTTAACTGCTCTTGCAAAATATTCTCCATGGCCAGGGCCTATTTCAAAATAAGTTGTTTTTGGAGTAAAATTTTTTAAATATTGCGAAAAATACTTTCTCACTTTAATATGAGCTATCCAAACAAAAGAAGAAAGAGCTAGGCCTATCATGTATTGTTTCATATAACTTTCATTAAAATAAACTTTATCCTTAACTTCATCAAAGCTAGAATAACGATAAGCCCCATTTTCTATGAAAAATTTTGTTTCTTCTAAAGTATCGTTAAGGATCAATAAATAACAATCGCATTGTTCTTTTATACTGATACCATCTTGAATATAATAAGAAATTAATTTATCAAATTCTTCTTCGTCTTCTTGTGGAAATTCAATTTTTTTAAGATATTTAGAATGGATAGGATTTTTTTGAGCGATGGCTTGAAATAATTTTTCAATATTTTCTTTCATTTTTCTGCCTTTAGGGTTTGAATTTTTTCTAGTAAAGTGCTTTGAGATTTTAAGAGACTTAAATCTTCTTTGTTAAATTTGATTTCAAATTCTTCTTCTAAACTCATGATGATATCAATATGAGCTAAAGAAGTCCAGTTCTTGCAGTTTTCCATGCTTAAATTTGTATTTTCATCTACTTTGGTTTCAAGTATATTTTCTAAAATTTCATAAAATTGTTTTTCCATTGTATACCACTTTCTTGAGAATGTTGAAAATTAATATATTGTATCATAATTTTCTATTAGAATTGTTTGGTTTATATCTAATTTTTTCCATAAAATTTCTATATATTCTTTAGCGTTGTAAATATTTATATGATCTCCTGCAAAATTGTTTTTTTTAAAATTTTTAGTATTATTAACAATATTGATAATGTTAATTAAATTGGGCTCAGAAGATATGTCAAGTTTTCTAACATAATAACTAATGGTTTTATTGTATGATATATTGTTTTCATCAATTAAAATTCCAGAGAAAATTTTATGATATCTGTAAAATACATTAAATTGTTCTTCTGCATAATGTGTTAGTGTGTGTCCTTGGCCTCCAAATGTCATATATTTTCCATTCTCTTTGGTTAAAACCTCATAAACACAATTTTCCCCAAAACAACTTGTTGTATCTTTTAAAAATAATTCTTCTTTTGCTCCTTTTATAGCAAAAGAAAATATAGGATCGTTTGTGCGTTTTACTCCTGTTTGTTTGCGAAAATATTCATTTAATGCTCCCATTTTTGTTTTGGAATTTATTTTGTCATAAACTTCATTTTTGCAAAAACTATAAGTAAAGGTTGGCATGATCAAAGTGCCTTCTTTGCCTATAACTTCAAAAAAACAATCTAATATAGTCTGTAAAAATTCATTTCTAGAAAGCAAGGGAAAACCGAAATTAAAAAGTTCAGTATGCACACACAAGGTATCGCCTTTTTGTAGTCCTAGTTTGTAAAAAGTTTCTATGAAGTCGTAAGTGGAGTATTTTTTATTTTCAAATTCAAGTAAATATTTCATAAACTACCTTTAAATATTTTTCATAAAAGAAGCTTTTCATATATGGCAAATTTATCCTGCTTAAGGGCGTTGCCTATGGCTTTGACATATTCTTTAGCATCATAGCTTTCTAGAAAATCTCCTGCAAATTTTATGCTTTTGTAATACCTTGTTTGCCGCACGATTTCATTTATCTTATCAAGGCTGCATACATAGGCTTTTTCCAAGTCTCTTACATAATAATTTATCCTTTTTTCTCTTTTTTGTCCTAGCTCGTCAATCACAAAGCCCTTAAATTCCTTAAAATACCTGCAAAAGCTGGTATTTCTCTCTTCAGCATAATGCGTTAGGGCGTGTCCATAATTCAAGCCTAAAAGCATAAATTTCCCACCTTCCCTAGTTAAAATTTCATATACACTATCCTTTCCAAAACAGCTTGAGTTTTCTTTTAAAAAAATATCTGCTTTAGCACCCTTCACAGCAAAGGAAAAAATAGGGTCGCTAGTTCGCCTAACCCCCCCCCGCTAGTTCTAAAAAATTCATTCAGCACTCCCACTTTGCCTTTAGAATGCACTTTATCATAAGTTTCATTTTTGCAAAAACTATAAGTAAAGGTTGGCATTAGAAGAGTGCCTTCCTTGCCTAGCACTTTAAAAAAGCATTCAAGTAAGGTTTTTAAAAAATCATTTTTAGTAAGCAAAGCTTTGCCAAATTTCATAAGTTCTGTATGTACGCATAAAATATCACCCCTTTTTATACCTAGTTGATAAAAAGCATCTATTAAATCCTTATCGGAGTATTTTTTGCCATTGTGTTCTAAAAAATATTTCATTTTACCAGTCCATAAAATTTTATTTTTTCCAAAAGTTCTTTAAATTCATAAGCTTGCATATTTAAGATATTGGCTATATCGATGATATCATTTTCCCCATCACAGTAAGCTAGAAAATTACAAGCTAAAGGAATGTCATTAGCAGTGCTAAGGGTGTGATATAGTCCTCTTTTGCCAAGATTGGGTTCGCATACTATGGTGTTTTCATATACAGCGTTGATTTCTAGATTTAAAATCATTTCTTGTATGCTTGAAAGTCCACCCATTAAGCCTTTTTCAGAGATAAAATTGAGATCATCTTTTGAGTTATGATATCCATCATAGTCACCGTATCTTGTGCGACATATTCCTACAATGCCAAGATTTACAAGCGGAGCATTGTATTGTCTTTCATCGCTCCCACGATCCAAAAAACTAAAAGCTTTGAAATTTTCTTTATTTTTAAGCGTATGTAAGGCAACTTTATCACTTAGAGTGTTTTTTTTGGGTGTGTGTATGAGTGAGTAAGCATGATCATCGCCTAAGCAAGAAAGCACAAAGCCTGCTTTAACATGTTTTTTTAAATGCTTTAAATGTTTGCTAAGATAGACTATAGAGCCTATGGTTTCAGGAATGATGACAAAGCGGTAATTATACTTTCTTTCTTTTAAACTCAAAAGCCATTTTGCTAGGAAAATAGCCACCACAGGACCACTAAGCTCATTATTTGCCATGGAAGGGTGGCAAAGATAGGTTGAAATTAAAATTTCATCTTTTGAATTTTGCGTACTAGGTAGGATAAAATCAGCATAATCCAAAACCCCATTTTCATCATGTTTCGCATTGATATAGACTTTGTATTTGCCTTTTTTGAGTTTTTTTCTTTCATTATGCGTGAGACAAAATCCCCAACGCCTTTTGTAATAACTCGTTACATAAGGAATAGCATCGGGCATTTCTTCTATGGAGTAAAGATGATTTTGAAGTTCTTCAAGTTCGATTTCTTTATCGATAGCTTCGCTATAATTTAGAAGGTGTAAATTATGCTTTTTAAAATCACAAATTTTTTCTCCTTCTGGAGTGATGATATAGGCTTCTTTGGCGTTCCATTCATCAGGGACTATCCAGTCAAAAACCTTTGTGCCACTTTTTATAGAGTGAAATTTGAGTATCCCCCCCCCCGCCCAGAGTTTTATTTAAAATTTCTAAGCTAGCTCTAAAACCTTGCCCTGTGATGCTTCTAGGGATAGGAAAAAGTTCGCAAGCTAGTTCATACATAGCCTTTCCAGTTTGGCTAAAATCTTGGCTTCTAAAGTCTAGCTTATTCACAATATCCCTTTTTAACTTTTTCAAGAATGCTAAATAAAGTATCTTTTACAAATTTTGCATCTTTTAGATTCATTTCTTGATGACAAGGTATGCTAAGCTCGGCTTTGTAAAAATTATCCGCATTTTGGAGTCTGATTTCTCCTAAGAGTTTTTTATAAAAACTAAACTCATAAGTTGGTTTATAATGTACCTGTACGCCAATTCCTGCATGAAGTAAGCTTTCAAAAAGTTCTTCTTTTTGACAATAAAATTCAGGAAAAAGCAAGATAGGGTATAAATGTCTTGAGCTTTTTTTATAATTTTTGATTTTTATCGTGGAAAAATAAGGATTTTTTTCAAATTCTTTATCGTAAAAACTTGCAATTTCTTCTCTTTTTTCAAGATTGTGATCGAGTTTTTTAAGCTGGTTTATCCCTAAAGCACAAGAAACATCGCTTAAGCGGTAATTATAGCCAAGTTCTACCATATCGCTATCCCAAAGCCTTTTTTTAATGATACCATGGCTTCTTAAAAGCTTGATTTTGGTGATAAGCTCTTCATTATCACTCACCACAGCCCCGCCTTCAAAAGTAGTGATGGGTTTAACAGGATGAAAAGAAAAGATACTTAAATCCGCCATAGAACCCACTTTTTTACCCTTATACTCACTCCCTAAAGCATGGCTTGCATCATCGATTAAAGGGATATTGTATTGTTTAGCAAGTTTTGAAATTTCATCTATTTCAACGCTATTTCCTCCAAAATCCACCACGCTAATAGCTCCTATATTTTTACTATCTTTTAAAAGTCTTGCTTCTAGTTTTTTCTCATCTATATTGCCATCGTTTTTAATGTCGATAAACTCTACCTTAGCTCCAGCTATTAAGGCCGCATTAGCCGTAGCAGCAAAGGTTAAAGGGGTAGTTAAAACGATTTTTTCTTGGACACCTAGTGCTGTATAGGTAAGATGAAGGGCTGAAGTGGCTGAGTTTAATACACAAGCGTGCTTAACTCCTATGTATTCACAAAGGGCTTCTTCAAATTCATCGATTTTTTTACCACCGGTTAAAATTTCACCTTTTAGCGCGTTTAAAACTGCTTCTATATCGCTTTGATCGATATTTTGATGAGAATAAGTAAGCATTTTAAAAACCTTCAGTATGATTGATGATATCTAAAAGCTCTTTTTCGCTTGCCCATTGTGGATTGTTATCCGAGCTATAGGAAAATCCATCTTTGACTTTTTGCCCTTTTTCGCCTAGGGCATTGATACTAAAGTCATTATCTTTATCTACAAGTTTAATGCTAGGGCTTATGGCATAGTAGTTTTCAAATTCATAGGTTAGATGGCTATCATCGCTTGAAATCATGATTTCATGAAGTTTTTCTCCTGCTCTTATACCTATGATTTTATGGTTTAAATTAGGAGCTAAAGCGTGAGCTAGATCGGTGATTTTCATCGAAGGAATTTTAGGGATAAAGATTTCTCCTCCATGCATTCTTTCAAAATTGCTCAGTACAAATTTCACTCCATCTTCAAGGCTGATCCAAAAACGAGTCATTCTCGTATCGGTGATAGGAAGTTCTTTAGCTCCTTCGCTGATGAGTTTTTTAAAGAAAGGCACCACTGAACCTCTTGAACCTACTACATTTCCATATCTTGTAACGCTAAATCGTGTTTGCTTGTTACCTGCTATGTTGTTTGCAGCGACAAAAAGCTTATCGCTTGCAAGTTTGGTTGCACCGTATAAATTTACAGGATTGCAAGCCTTATCCGTACTAAGAGCGATACATTTTTTAACCCCATTTTCAAAACAAGCATCTATGACATTTTGCGCGCCGTGGATGTTTGTTTTTATACATTCCATAGGGTTATATTCAGCAATAGGCACATGCTTCATCGCAGCAGCATGTATAACAAAATCCACATCACGCATAGCAGTGCTTAAACGCTCTTTGTCTCTTACATCTCCTATGAAATAACGCATGCAAGGAGCGTTAAAAACGCTTGCCATTTCAAATTGTTTAAGCTCATCACGAGAATAAATGATGATTTTATTAGGTTTATAATTTTCTAGCAAAACCTTAGTATAGGTTTTTCCAAAAGAGCCTGTTCCGCCTGTGATTAAGATATTTTTTTTGTTAAACATTTTGCCTTCCTTTGCTTAAGTTTTTTAAAATTAAAGCAACAAGTGTTCCTATTTTAAAATTCTTGGCAAGGTTATGCCCGTTTGGGCTTGATACTTGCCTTTTTTATTTTTGTAAGTGGTGTCACATTTTTCATCACCTTGCAAGAATAATACTTGTGCAATGCCTTCATTAGCATAAATTTTTGCAGGCAAGGGAGTGGTATTTGAAATTTCTATGGTTATATGCCCTTCAAAGCCTGGTTCAAAAGGAGTTACATTTACGATGATACCACATCTTGCATAGGTGCTTTTTCCAAGACAAATAGCCAAAACATCATCAGGCATTTTAAAATATTCTATAGTTCTGGCAAGTGCAAAAGAATTTGCAGGAACTATACATACATCGCCTTCAAAATCTACTACATTTTCTTCTAAAAAATTTTTTGGATCCACTACAGTTGAATTAACATTGGTAAAAATCTTAAATTCACGCCCCACGCGTATATCATAACCATAGCTTGAAAGTCCATAGCTTACTACACCTTTGCCTATATTTGCTTCGCAAAAAGGCTCTATCATTTGATGCTCGAGTGCCATTTTTCTTATCCAATTGTCTGCTTTTAAACCCATTTAATATACCTTTATTTTTAAACATAATTTTTTTGGATTATAGCTTATTTTTTATATTTTATGAAACTTTTAAGTGTGAAATTTTATTTTTTAAAGTTAAATTTCAAGTTTTTTAATATAATACTAGATTAAGTTCTTAAAATCAGGAGATGAAAATATGACAAAAGAAGAGATTAAAGAATTAGTAAATTTGTTTGCCGAGGCTAATATCAGTAAAATAAAAATCAAAGAGCAAGATGGATTTGAAATCGAACTTGAAAGAGATATGTGTTGTGATGTTCCAGCTCCTTTGGCTTGCCCACCTGTTCCAGCTCCACAGCCTATTAATGTTAATGTAGTTAATGAAGCACAGCCTTCAAGTGCAAAATCAAATAAACCAAGTATAAACAGCCCTATGGTAGGAACTTTTTATCAAGCTCCAAGCCCAGGCGCAGCTCCTTTTGTAAAAGTGGGCAGTTCAGTTAAAAAAGGCGATACTATTGCTATCATCGAAGCGATGAAAATCATGAATGAGATCGAAGCTGAATTTGATTGTAGAATAGTAGAAATTTTAGTTGCAGATGGTCAGCCTGTAGAATTTGGTATGCCTTTATTTACGGTGGAGAAATTATAAAATGGAAATTAAAAGCATATTAATTGCTAATCGTGGAGAAATAGCACTGCGTGCTTTAAGAACGATTAAAGAAATGGGAAAAAAAGCAATTTGTGTGTACTCTGAAGCAGATAAAGATGCTTTGTATTTAAAATACGCTGATGCAAGCATTTGTATAGGCAAAGCAAGAAGTTCTGAAAGCTATTTAAATATCCCAGCTATTATTACAGCAGCTGAAATTGCAGAAGCGGATGCGATTTTTCCAGGTTATGGATTTTTAAGCGAAAATCAAACTTTTGTTGAAATTTGTGCTAAACACAATATCAAATTTATAGGGCCTTCGGTTGAAGCTATGAATTTGATGAGTGATAAATCAAAAGCTAAGCAAGTTATGCAAAGAGCAGGAGTTCCTGTTATACCAGGAAGTGATGGAGCTTTAGCGGGTGCTGAAGCGGCTAAAAAACTTGCTAAAGAGATCGGTTATCCTGTGATTTTAAAAGCAGCAGCTGGAGGCGGAGGTCGTGGTATGCGTGTGGTTGAAAATGAAAAAGATCTTGAAAAAGCATATTGGTCAGCTGAAAGTGAAGCGATGACAGCTTTTGGTGATGGGACTATGTATATGGAAAAATATATACAAAATCCACGCCATATAGAAGTGCAGGTTATAGGAGATAGTTTTGGCAATGTGATTCATATTGGTGAGAGGGATTGCTCTATGCAAAGACGCCACCAAAAACTTATAGAAGAATCTCCAGCAATTTTACTCGATGAAAAAACTCGCGCAAGACTTCACGAAACAGCAGTAAAGGCTGCTAAGGCTATAAGCTATGAAGGTGCAGGGACTTTTGAATTTTTGGTGGATAAAAATTTGGATTTTTATTTTATAGAGATGAATACGCGTTTGCAAGTTGAGCATTGTGTGAGCGAAATGGTGAGCGGGATTGATATCATTGAACAAATGATTAAAGTAGCTGAAGGCTATGCTTTACCTTCTCAAGAAAATGTGAAGTTAAAAGGACATTCTATAGAATGTAGAATCACTGCTGAAGATCCTAAGACTTTCTTGCCAAGTCCAGGTAAGATTATCAAGTATGTTCCACCTGCAGGGCGCAATGTTAGAATGGAAAGCCATTGTTATCAAGACTACAGCGTGCCGCCGTATTATGATTCTATGATAGGAAAACTTGTGGTTTGGGCAGAAGATCGCAACAAAGCCATTTCAAAAATGAAAGTAGCTTTAGATGAGCTGATTATAGGTGGGATTAAAACTACTAAAGATTTTCATCTTACAATGATGGATAATCCTGATTTTATTAGTAATAATTACGATACTAACTATCTTGCTAGACATTAATCAAGATGGATTTTTTCCATCTTGATTTTATCTTAAATACTCTATATTGATTTTTGAGCGTAATTTATCGAAATAATCTTGTATATAATTTTGTCTTTGCTCGCTTACATAAGCATTGAGTATTTCATTTTTAATTTGATAATATTCTGGAGTTTGTCCTCCGTTTTTATCCTTTACTTGATAAATTTCATAACCCTTTTGCGAATTTAAAACCGGAGAAAAGCTTCCTATAGGTATAGATGATAAAAGTCCTAAAAGTCTTGGATCTGAATTATTAGGAGTGAGGGTGGCTTTTTCTGCTTTAAGTGCAGTTTTTGTAGTGGCTTTTATATTTTCTAAATCTTGTGCATTGTTAGAACGATAGATATTTACATTAATTTCGGTAAAGAGTGTAAATTTATTTTTATTTTGTTCGAAAAATTTTTTAGCTCCCTCATCGCTAAAATCGGTTTTAGCTGTGCTGGCAATTTTTTCATAAAGTTTTCTTTTTTCAAAATCTTTTTTAAAATTGCTACGAAATTGTTCGTAATTTTGCCCCTTAGCTTGTAAATCTCTTTTAAAGTCTTCAAGTGAAATTTTATTTTGTGCTAGCATTTTACCAATGGCATTATCAAGCTCAAGCTCACTCGTATAAATTCCAAATTGTTTTATTTGTGAAAGCTCCATTTTTTCATTAATCAAAATCCCCAAGGCTTGATTTTTAGGTATATTTAGGGTTTTCATGGTTTGTTCTATATCATAGGTTGTGATAGGCTCTTTATCTACCACTACAGCAATAGCATTTATAGTATTTGCATGAGTTAAGCTTATAAAAAATACAAAACTTAGTAAAATTTTTTTCATTTCAAACCTTTATTTAAGTGTAAATATCGCATTATATCAATTAAAATTTAAGAAAAGGCAAAAAATGACAGGAAAACTTACGACTCGTTTCGCTCCAAGCCCTACAGGATATTTGCATATAGGTGGTTTAAGAACCGCTCTTTATAATTATTTATATGCAAGAAAAAATAAGGGAAATTTTTTACTTCGTATAGAAGATACGGATTTAAAAAGAAATTCCAAAGAAGCTACGCAAGCTATCATAGAAGCCTTTAAATGGTGTGGTTTGGATTATGATGGTGAGGTAACTTACCAGTCTGAACGCTTTGATCTTTATAAAAAATACATACAAAAACTTTTAGATGAGGGCAAGGCTTATTATTGTTATATGAGTAAAGAAGAGCTTGACGAACTCCGTGCTAAACAAGAAGCGGCCAAAGAACGCCCAAGATATGATGGCAGATACAGGGATTTTACAGGAACTCCACCATCAAATATAGAACCCGTGGTGCGTATAAAAGCTCCTCAAAAGGGTGAAATTTGCTTTATAGATGGTATTAAGGGGGAAGTGAAATTTAAAGTAGAAGACATTTTAGATGATTTTATCATAGCAAGAAGTGATGGAAGTCCTACTTATAATTTTACAGTTGTAATTGATGATGCTTTAATGGGAGTAAGCGATGTGATTAGAGGGGATGATCATCTTTCAAATACTCCTAAACAAATCGTGCTTTATGAGGCTTTAGGATTTGAAATTCCTAAATTTTACCATGTGGCTATGATACATGGAGAAGATGGTAAAAAGCTTTCAAAACGACACGGAGCAACCGATGTGATGGAATACAAGGCTATGGGAATTTTACCTCAAGCTTTGCTAAATTTTTTAGTGCGTTTAGGATGGAGCCATGGCGATGATGAGGTTTTTTCTTTAGAAGATCTTAAAAGGCTTTTTGATCCTAATCATATCAACAAAAGTGCTTCTTGTTATAATTTTAAAAAACTTGAATGGCTCAATGCTCATTATATCAAGACTTTACCTTTTGAAGAAATCAATCGCCAATTAAAAGATCTAGGCTTTGATTTAAGTGCTTATGCAAAAGCAGGATTTTTGTTGGATTTATTAAGAGAGCGTGCAAAAACTTTACTTGAAATTATTAGCGGAGCTAAAAGTATCATTGAAGCACCACAAAATTATGATGAAAATGCTATAAATAAATTTATAAATGAAAATAATCTTTTACTGCTTCAAAACTATGCAAATGAGTTAAATGAAGAGAAAAGTGCAAAAGATTTTGAAGAATTTACTAACGAATTCTTACAAAAAAATGAGATAAAATTAAAAGATTTGGCTCAACCTATACGCATAGCTCTAACAGGAAGTGCGGTTAGTCCTAGCATTTTTGAAGTTTTAGAGTTTTTAGGGGTCAATGAATGTAAAAAAAGAATAGAAAAATTTTTAGATTTTAAAGGAAAATAATGAATTTAAAAGAAGAGGCTTTAAGATACCACTTAGGGGGTAAGATAGATATAAAACCATCAAAACCTATGAATTCAAGCCACGATTTATCTTTGGCTTATAGCCCAGGTGTTGCAGAACCTTGCATTGAAATTGCTTCTAACAATGAGCTTGCTTATACTTATACAAACAAAGCGAATTTAGTAGCTATCGTTAGTGATGGTTCTGCGGTTTTAGGTCTTGGAAATATCGGTGCACAAGCTTCTAAACCTGTTATGGAAGGTAAGGCTTGCTTGTTTAAAAAATTTGCTGATGTAAATGCGTATGATTTAGAAATCGAAGCACACAGTATTGAAGAAATTGTTGCTTTTTGTAAAGCCATAGCACCGACTTTTGGTGGAATCAATTTAGAAGATATTTCAGCGCCTAAATGTTTTGAAATCGAAGCGGCTTTGCAAAATTTAGGAATTCCTGTAATGCACGATGATCAGCATGGAACTGCTATTATCTCAACTGCAGGGCTTATGAATGCTATGGAGATAAGCGGTAAAAAATTTGAAGACATTAAAGTTGTTGTAAGTGGAGCAGGAGCTGCGGGTATTGCTAGTGCTAGAATGTATAGAAATTTAGGTGTTAAAAATATCATTCTTGTAGATAGCAAGGGTGTGGTCAATAAAAAAAGAACGGATTTAAATCAATACAAACTTGAATTTGTAAGCGATACACAAGCAGATACTTTAAAAGAGACTATGAAAGATGCGGATGTGTTTTTGGGACTGAGTGCGCCAAAGATACTGGATGATGAAATGATTTTGTCTATGGCAAAAGATCCTGTTATTTTTGCTTTGGCAAATCCTATTCCAGAGGTGATGCCTGAAGATGTAGCAAGACTTAGAAAAGATGCTATTGTAGGAACAGGAAGGAGTGATTATCCTAATCAAATCAATAATGTTTTAGGCTTTCCTTTTATTTTCCGTGGAGCTTTAGATGTGCGTGCGACAAAAATCACTGAAAATATGAAGGTAGCTGCAGCAAGAGCTTTGGCGGATTTAGCAAAGCTACCTGTAAGCGATGCGGTGAAAAATGCTTACAATATAAGCCACTTAGAATTTGGAAAAGATTATGTTATCCCAAAACCTTTTGATGAGAGAGTTAAGGCTGTTGTAAGTACTGCAGTGGCTGCTGCAGCTGTAAAAGATGGGGTAGCCTTGCTTAAAGAATTTGATGAAAAAGCATATTTTGAGAGTTTAAAATGAAAAATATTCATCATATATGCCATCCTTTGATAGAGCATAAATTAGGATTTTTGCGCGATAAAGAAACCAAACCCTTCCATTTTAGAATGCTCATTGATGAGATTTCTACTTTCTTGCTTTTTGAAGCGACTAAAGATTTATGTTTAAAAGAAACACAAATTCAAACCCCTGTTGCTAATGCTAAGGTAAAAAGATTAGATGAAAAGATTATGATATGCCCTATTTTAAGGGCAGCTTTGGGTATGCTTGATAGTATTTTTAGACTTATTCCTGATGCTAGTGTAGGGTTTTTAGGTTTTGTTAGAAATGAAAAAACGCTCAAGGCGGATTTTTATTTTCAAAAACTTCCTAAAGATGCAAAAGAACGCACTGCTATTGTTATAGATCCTATGTTTGCAACAGGTGGTACAGCCATAGATGCTTGCAATTTTTTAAAAGATCAAGGGATAAAAAAGATTAAATTCATTTCTATACTCGCAGCCCCACAGGGTCTTGAAAAATTTGCAAAAATTCATAGTGATGTTGAACTTTATATTGCTTCAATCGATGAAAGTTTAAATGAAAAAGGTTATATAATCCCAGGGCTTGGAGATGCGGGAGATAGAGTGTTTAACACTCTTTAAAAGAGATGATTTTTGGAAAAATTGATTATATTAATCTTTTGCCTTTGCATATATATCTTAAGAAATATCCCTTACCTAATGGTTATAAAGCAAGTATGGAGTATAAAAAAGGTGTTCCAAGTAAGCTAAATAAGGATTTGTTTTATAGAAGAATTGATGCAGCTATTGTTTCAAGTATAGAAAGCGCTAGAAAAAAATATAAAAATTTAGATTTGGGTATTTGTGCTAACAAAAGAGTTTTAAGTGTTTTAGTAGAAAAAAATACACCCAATGCTAAAGATCCAAGCTCGGCAACTTCTAATGCTTTAGCTAAAGTATTAAAACAAGATGGAAAAGTAATTATAGGCGATAAGGCTTTAAAGCTTTATCTAAAAGATCCTTCTAAATATATCGATTTATGTGCAAAATGGCACGAAAAAACAGGATTGCCTTTTGTTTTTGCTAGATTTTCTTGTGTGCAAAAAAAAGCTTTATATAAACAAATTTTGAAAAAATTTCCAAAAACAAAGATTAAAATTCCCTATTATATACTTCAAAAATATGCCAAAACAAGGGATTTAGATATAAAAGATGTTAGATATTATTTAGATGAAGTTATATATCATAAAATTTCTACCAAAGAAAAAACAGCCTTAAAGCGTTTTGTAAAGGCTTGCAAGGCTTTAAATCTTGCTTAGTGTTCAAATTCTCTAAGTTCCTTAACTGTTCCAAGGAGAATTACAACATCTCCACTATAAACTGTCGTGGTTTCTAAATCAGGTAGTATTTCCCAGTCGCTATTTAATTTTTTATAAGAAATCACTTTCATATTTTGTGCTACATGTTTTAAAGAATTTCCTGCTAATTTTTCATCTATATTGATCTTAATAGCTCGTACAGTATTTGCTGAAAGATCAAAAACTTCATAATCAGCATCTTTGGTTAAAAATTCTTTTACTAGTCTTTTAGCACTTTCTTTTTCAGGATAAATAACCTTTGTGGCGCCTAACTTAGAAAGAATTTGACCATGGATATTAGAGGTTGCTTTAGCAATGATATTTTTAACACCTATATCTTTAAGCGCCATAAGAGTAAGGATTGATTTTTCAACATTTTCTCCTATGCTGACAATAACAACTTCAACATCATGAAAGCCTGCTTCTTTTAGGGCTGAAATATTTGTAGAATCTAAAATATAAGCATAGCTTGGAGGATTTTGTATGCTTTTTAAAGCTTCCTCATCTTTATCTGCAACGATAACAGTATGACCTCCAGCAATGAGTTCATCTGCTACAACTGAGCCAAATTTTCCAAGTCCTATAATTCCATAATTAAGATTTTTCACGATTTTACCTTTATAAATTAACCTTTCCTTCAGGGAATTTTAAATGAATAGATTTGTCTTGTTTGAATACCGAGAGTAAAAAAGCAAAAACACCTATCCTACCACTTAGCATCATAATGATGATAATTACCTTGCTAGGATCACTAAACAAAGCGCATAAAGATAAAGTTCCACCATTTCCTACTGAAATTCCTACAGTTGCAAAAGCTGAAGAAGTTTCAAAAAGCAAGGCTATAAAATCAAATTTTGACTCTAGCAAGGAAAGCAAAATAACAGCTATTACTATATAAACAGCTGAACCTACAGCTATGATAAAAGCTTTAGATATAGTTTCTCTTGGAATTTCATGTCCAAAAATTCTAACTCTTCCATCGCGGATACTCCAATAAGCATAGAGCAATAAAACCATTACAGTTGTTACTTTCATACCCCCAGCTGTTCCACCTGGTGCACCACCAATAACCATAAACAATGATCCAAAAAATAAGCTTGCATCATGCAAATGTCCCATATCTAAGGTATTAAATCCTGCTGTACGGTAGTTAATAGCGATAAAATATGAGCTTAAAATTTTATCAAAAAATGAAAAATGTCCTATAGTTTGAGGATTTGAGTATTCAAAAGCAAAAATAATAAGTGTTGAAGAGAGTATAAGAAAAATACTTGCAACAACAACTATTTTTGTATGTAGGCTTAAATTTTGCAATTTTTTTCTTTGAAAAAAGTATAATTCAACCAAAACAAAATATCCAAGCCCTCCAATAATAATCAAAGAAGTGATAATAAGATTAATTGTTATATCATGTTTATAAGCTATAAGCCCATGTTCAAATATAGTAAACCCAGAATTATTAAAAGCGCTAATAGAATGAAAAATTCCAAACCATAAAGCTTTCTTAAAATTCATTTCAAGGGCAAAACGCATGGCAAGAAGTATAGCACCTATCAATTCTATAGTAAAAATGAACAGCAACACCTTTTTAAAAAATTTAAATAAACCATCCATTGATGGATAAAATAAAGACTCTTTTAGTAAATTTCTTGCACTAAAACCAACTTTTTTGCGTATGAGTATATAAACAAATAAACCTATACCCATATATCCTAAACCGCCAATTTGTACTAAAGCTAAGATAATAATTTGCCCTGCTAAAGTAAAATCAACCGCAGTGTTTTTAACTACTAATCCTGTCATACTAACAGCAGATGTGCTTGTAAAAAAGGCATCTAAAAAATCAATAGGAGTTGTATGTGCCCAACTTGAATGTAGCAATAAAGCCCCAAACAATGCAATAATAATATAACCAGCTAATAAAATTTTAAAAGTTCGTCTATCTAGTCCAAATTGTTTCAAAAAAATTCCATTTGATAATGATCTAAAGCGGGTATTCTATCTTATTAAAACTTTAAGGGAAATAAAATTTTATTTTTATATTTAAACTTAAATTAAAGAAAAAAAAGTATAATTACACTTTATTTTTAAAGACGACTTGGTTGGATAGCTCAGTCGGTAGAGCAGCAGACTGAAAATCTGCGTGTCGGCAGTTCGATTCTGCCTCTAACCACCATCATTTTATTTTTTATTAAAAATGACTTTAATTTCTTCCTAAGTTCTTCATCAAATTTTATTTAAAAATTTATATCATATTATATCTTATATGTTAGTTATAAATTTATTTTTATGTTATTTTATAATGCGATTTTTTTAGTTAAAAAATAAAATTCTAGAAAATTAAAATAAATCATTTTTGTATATTTAAGATTTAAAGTTATGGATAAGTTTTGGTTGCGAAGGGGAGATTTGAACTCCCGACCTTCGGGTTATGAGCCCGACGAGCTAACCACTGCTCTACTTCGCGACAATCAAATTTGTGTTTGAAGTTTAGTTCGTGGATGGGGTAAAGGGATTCGAACCCCTGAATGACAGGACCAAAACCTGTTGCCTTACCGCTTGGCGATACCCCAATATTTAATTTTTAAAAAGTAAAAATGAGATTATAATCAATTTTAATTTATTTGTCAAGCAAATGAAGTTATAATTTTAAAAAAAATAATATTTTAAGGATTATAAATGAAGTTTGTAAGCATTGAGCAAGCAATTAAGGATTTACAAGAAGGAAAAATGCTTGTAATGGTAGATGCAGAAGATAGAGAAAATGAAGGAGATTTGATTTTTCCAGCTCAATTTAGCACTAAAGAAAAAGTAAATTTTATGATAAAAGAAGCTAGAGGGGTTGTGTGTGTAGCACTCGCAGAAGAGCTTGCAAGAAAATTTGAACTTCCTTTGATGGTGCCCAAAAATACTTCAAATCATGAAACAGCCTTTACAATCACAGTGGATGCAAAAGATGCAACTACAGGTGTAAGTGCTTATGAAAGAGATATGACGATAAAAATTTTTGCAGACGATAATGCAAAAGCGAGTGATTTTGTACGCCCTGGACATATAAATCCTTTGATAGCCAAAAAAGGCGGTGTTTTAGAGCGCACAGGCCATACAGAAGGAACGGTTGATCTTTGTCATTTAGCAGGGCTTAAACAAGCTTGCGTGATTTGTGAGATTGTTAAAGATGATGGAGATATGGCAAGAAGAAGTGATTTGGAAGAATTTTGTACTAAGCATAATCTAAACATGATAGCTGTTTCTGATATCATAGAATATCGCTTAAAAAATGAAAGTCTTATTAAATTACAAGAAAAAAGTGATGCTATTTTAGCAGGTTTTAAAGCGCAAAAATTCATTTTTACAGATCATAATAATGCTCAGCATATAGCATTTGCATTTAAAGAAATTCAAAAATGTGAAAATGTTAAATTTCATATTAGTGGAAGTGATTTTGAGCTTTTAACCTCTGATAAATTTTCTAAATTATTAGATCAAATTCGTTTTTTGAGTGAAAATGGAGGAGTGATAGTTTTTATGCAGGGTGAAAAATCAAGTGCAACTCAATTTAAAAATTATGGTATAGGTGCGCAAATTTTAAGATATTTTGGCATAGAAGAGATTAAGCTTATGTCGCAAAGTTGTGATAAGGATTATATAGGCTTAAAAGGCTTTGGTTTAAATCTTAAAATTTGTAATTTTAACTAAAATAAAAGGATATACAATGAATTTAAAAGAGCAGATATTAAATGATATCAAAGAAGCGATGAAGCAAAAAGATGATTTTAAACGCGATACTTTAAGAACGCTAAATGCCGCGTTTAAACAGGTTGAAGTAGATGAAAGAATAGAGCTAAGTGATGAAAGAATTTTAAAAATTATCGCAAGCGAGATTAAAAAGCGCAAAGATGCTATCGAGCTTTATTCTAAAGGTGGAAGAGAGGATTTGGCACAAAAAGAACAAAAAGAAATAGCACTTTTTGAAAGTTATTTACCTCAACAATTAAGCGATGAGGAATTGCAAGCAGCTTTAAAAGAAATGATTGCAAATTTAGGGGTTAGTTCTTTAAAAGATCAAGGTTTGGTGATGAAAGAAGCAAAGGCTAAATTTGGAGCAAGGGTGGATGGAAAAAGATTAAATGTAACACTTAGAGAGCTTTTAAATTAAAATTTTCAAACTTTTTTATATTTTATCTAAATAAAAGATTGAATTATTGTTATAATTTGATTTTCAAAGGAGGCCTTATGAGAAAAATAAGCGGTTCAGCAATGATTTGCGAAGCTTTAAAAGAAGAGAATGTTAAGATAGTTTTTGGTTATCCTGGTGGAGCAGCCTTAAATATTTATGATGAAATTTATTTACAAAAGTATTTTAAGCATATTTTGGTGCGTCATGAGCAAGCTGCTGTGCATGCAGCTGATGCTTATGCGAGAATGAGTGGTGAAGTGGGTGTAGCTGTTGTTACAAGTGGTCCTGGTTTTACTAATACCATCACAGGACTTGCGACAGCTTATAGTGATTCTATACCTTTGGTTTTGATTTCAGGTCAAGTTGCAAATTCATTAATAGGCACTGATGCTTTTCAAGAAATTGATGCGGTAGGAATTTCTCGCCCCTGTGTAAAACATAATTATTTAGTCACTTGCATAGAAGAATTTCCAAGAATATTAAAAGAGGCTTTTTATATAGCAAAAAGTGGAAGAAAAGGTCCTGTGCATATTGATGTACCAAAAGATGTAAGTGCAGCCCTTGGTATTTGGGATTATCCAAAAGAAATTTCAATGAAAACTTATAAGCCTATTTATAAAGGAAATTCAAAACAAATTAAAAAATTGGCTGAAAATTTAGAAGAAGCTAAGCGTCCTCTTTTTTACCTTGGAGGCGGATGTATAGCATCAAATGCGGCTAATGAGATCAGAGAACTTGTTAAGATTACTCAAATTCCAGCCGTTGAAACCTTAATGGCTCTTGGAACTTTAAGAAGTGATGATGAGCTAAATCTTAAAATGGCAGGAATGCATGGAAGTTATACAGCTAATATGGCTTTGAGTGAATGTGATTTATTAGTAGCAATAGGCGCGCGTTTTGATGATAGGATTACAGGTAAAACAAGTGAATTTGCCAAGCATTCTAAAATAGTGCATATTGATATAGATCCAAGTTCTATTTCTAAGATTATCAATGCGCATTTTCCTATAGTTGGAGATATTAAAGAAGTTGTTAAAGAGCTTTTGGAAGAATTGAAAAAAAATCAATTTAAGTCAAATATCCATGAGTGGAGGCAAACTCTTAAGCGTTATGATGAGCTTTATCCTTTGGTTTATGAAGATAGCGATGAGGTTTTAAAACCTCAATGGGTAATACAAGAGTGCGCAAAACTTGCTCCAGATGCAAGGATAATCACTGATGTAGGACAACATCAAATGTGGGTTGCGCAATTTTATCCTTTTAATTACCCAAGACAGCTTGCAACCAGTGGCGGACAAGGAACGATGGGGTATTCTTTACCTGCTGCTTTGGGTGCGAAACTTGCGGTAGGAGAAGAAGTTGTTATAAATTTTGTAGGCGATGGTTCTGTTTTAATGAATATTCAAGAATTAATGACAGCTTATGAAAATGGTATTAAAACCATAAATATTATTTTAAACAATTCATTCTTGGGAATGGTTCGCCAATGGCAAAGCATGTTTTATGAAGAGCATTTTTCGGCTACAGATTTAAGCTTGCAAGCAGATTTTATAAAGATAGCTGAAGGTTTTGGATGTGAAGGATATAATATAAAAACAAAAGATGAGTTTCGCACAGCATTCAAGCAAGCTTTAGAGTCCAATAAAACAAGCTTGCTTAACGTATTTATAGATCGCTTTGAAGATGTGCTTCCTATGGTGCCAGCGGGTGGGGCTATTTATAATATGATTTTACCAAAATTAAAGGATAAGCAATGAGGCGTGTTTTATCGGTTATAGTTTTAAATGAACATGGTGTGCTTTCTCGTATCGTAGGACTTTTTTCAGGTAGGGGATATAATATCGATAGCTTAACCGTCGCTCCTTTACCAGGTGGAGAATTTTCTCGTATCAATATAGTTACTTTTGGAGATGAGCGTGTTTTTGAGCAAATAGTAAAGCAGTTGCATAAACTTATACCTACTTATAAGGTAATAGAAAGAGATGAATTTATAGAAAAAGAAATGGCGCTTGTAAAAATTCCACTCAGTGAAAATTTAGGTGGACTTGATGCCGTTTTGAAAGCTTATAATGGTACTATTGCAAATAGCAATGAAAATTTTCTTTTCTTGCTTGTAGCTGATGATACAAATCGTATAGAAAATTTTCTAAAAACAATTAAAAAATACAATCCTAGCGACATTGTTCGCAGTGGATCGGTTTTAATGGAGCTTAAATGAGATTAAAAGAAATAGCGGAATTTTTAAGTTTAGAATACGAAGGCGAAGATATCGAAATAACGGCTTTAAATTCTTTATTGAGGGCGAATTTTACCGAGCTTACTTATTGTGATGGTGAAAGAAATATTAAAGATATACCCAACACAGGAGCAGCAGCGATTTTGGTTGCTAAAGAATATGAAAATTTAGTACCTAAAGATACAAAAGCTCTCATTACTCAAAGTCCGCATTTGTGTTTTGCTTTTTTGAGTAAAATTTTTGCTAAACCTTTATTTAGCAACGCAAAAGAAAAAGTTCAAAATATAGCAAAAAGTGCAAAAATCATGCCAAATGTTTATATAGGCAATAATGTCAATATAGGCGAAAATGTTGTCATTATGGCAGGAGCTTATATAGGAGATAATGTTAGCATAGGCGAAGAAAGCATTATCCATCCTAATGTGGTGATTTATAATGATAGCAAAATTGGCAAAAAATGTCATCTACTTGCAAATTGCGTAATAGGAAGCGATGGGTTTGGTTATGCGCACAATAAAAATGGAGAGCATTATAAAATCTATCACAATGGTAATGTTATCTTAGAAGATTTTGTTGAAATAGGAGCTTGCACAACAATAGATAGAGCAGTGTTTGATAGCACTATCATTAAAGCAGGAACAAAAGTAGATAATCTTGTCCAAATAGGACACAATTGTGATATAGGACAAAATTGCATTATCGTTGCACAAACTGGAATTTCGGGTTCAAGTGAGCTTGGACGCAATGTGGTTATGGGTGGACAAAGTGCAACGAGCGGCCATTTAAGAATAGGGGATTTTAGCACTATTGCAGCACGCGGTGGTGTGAGTAAAAATCTTGAAGGCGGTAGGGTTTATGGGGGTTTTCCTATAATGCTTCAAAAAGATTGGCTTAAACTTCAAGCAAAAATTGCTATGAAATTTAAAGAATAAATTTATAAAATAAGCATAGCATCGCCATAAGAGTAAAAACGATATTTTTCTTTTATGGCAATATCATAAAGCTTAAGACAATTTTGCCTGCCTATAAATGCTGAAACCAACATAATCAGAGTTGATTTTGGTAGATGAAAATTAGTTAAAAGATAGTCCTGTCTTAAGGGCGGGTTGTGAGGATGCAAAAAAAGATCGCAAAAGCCTTGGTTTTGTTTGGTTCTTGCGTAGTATTCTATAGTCCTTGTTACTGTAGTGCCTACGCCTAAAATCTTTTTTTGAGAATCAATCGCTTCACATGCTTTTCTAGGAATATCAAAAAATTCACTATGCATTTTGTGATTTTCTAAATTTTCGCATTCTACACTTTTAAAAGTTCCTGCACCAACATGCAAAGTTAAATGATAAATTTCATGTCTTTTTTTTAAATTCTCAAGCATATTTTCACTAAAATGTAAGCTAGCCGTAGGAGCTGCTACTGCCCCTAAATTTTTAGCAAAAATACTTTGATAATCTTCTAAATCACTTTTTTCATCACTTCTTTTGATGTAAGGGGGTAAAGGTATATGTCCTATTGTATCAAGGAGTTCATAAAGCTTGAAGGTATTTAGAACTTCATCATTTTGAAAAAATTGCACCTTGCGTAAGCCATCATCTAAAAGTTCTATAACCTTGACTTTTAAATTTTGTTCAAAAGATAAAATTTCATCTTTTTTAACACACCCTTTAATTTGTGCTAAAAAAAGCGAATCTTGCGAATCTAAACAGGGTTGATGTAAGAAAAGTTCTATTTTTCCACCACTTGATTTATTTCCATAAATTCTTGCTTTAATCACCTTAGTATCATTAAAAAAGAGAGCACAATCGGGTAAAAAATCTTGTAAATTTTTAAAAGTAGTATGAGAAATTTGATTATTTTTTCGCTCAAAAACTAAGAGTTTAGCATCTTCTTTAGGATGCACAGGATAAGTAGCTATAAGTTCATTGGGTAAGGTATAATCATAGCTTGAAAGAAGTAAATCTTTCATTTATCGCTTTCTTCTTTTTCTTCATCTTTTGGAGCAGGATTTACTTTTTGAACAATTAAAATAGAAAGTCCATAAAGTCCGCAAAGTGGTCCAGCCATTAAAAATTGAGATAAGACATCAGGTGGAGTCATAAAGGCTGAAAAAACAAAAATAACTAAAACAGCTATGCGAAAATGGCGTTTTAAAAAACTATCATCAATAAGTCCAATTTTAGCAAAGAAAAATGCTATAACAGGCATTTCAAAAGCTAAACCAAAAGCAACGACTATTTTTGTAAAAAAGTCCACATAAGTTCCTATGGTGATTACAGGATTAAAATCTTCACTTAAACCAAAATTGATTAAAAATTTAAAAGCCAAAGGCACTACAATAAAATAACAAAAGCAAGCCCCTAAAGCAAACATAATGCTTGCAAAGCTTACAAAAGGTACTACAAGACGCTTTTCATTATCATAAAGACCTGGAGCTACAAATTTCCAAAACTGCCAAAAAATAACAGGTAAAGAAAAGATAAAAGCAGCAAAAAAGCTTACCTTCATAGCTGTAAATAAAGCCTCTTGAACTTCGATAACATTGACATGTTTAGCTACTTCGGGTAAAGCTTGAATAAGAGGTGCTTTTAATACATCTAAGATATAGCTACGAAAAGCAAAACATACTATAAACATTACAATCACGCAAGCAACGCTAATAAAAAGACGCTTTCTAAGTTCTATTAAATGCGGTCTTAATTCTTCAAACATTTATTTTTCTACTTTTTCTTGATTTTCAAATGGATTGAGTTTGGGTTTTTGATTTTCATTTGGATTTTGTTCGTTTGGGCTAGGGGTGGAATTTTCTCTGCTATCAAAAGTCAAATCCACTTTAGTTTTATCCAAAATATCTCTTTTTAAATCATCAAATTCTTCAAAACTAAGTTTTTTACGGATGTTTTCATTTGCACTTGAAAATTCATCTTTGTATTTTTTAGCTTCTTCCTTTAAATCATTGATACGAATTTCTTTTTCTATGCTTGATTTTGCATCATCGATATTGCGTTTTAAAGCCTTTAAAATTTTTGCTATTTGCACTATGGCTTCAGGAAGTTTATCAGGCCCTAAAACTAAAATTGCTACTATTAAAATTACAATAATTTCACCAAAACTCATAAATAATACTCTTAAAAATTTGAAATTTTATAAAAGGAACATTTTACTTAAAAAAGTTGAATTTAAGATGAGAGATATAAGGCAAGCTCATCGCTAATTAAAAAATTAAGATTATAATAACGCCCTTTTTCAAATTTGAGCTTTTTTTCTCTTACAAGCAAATTAGCCTTTTCTTTTTGAATTTTACTTAATTTGCATTCTTTAATACCCACTATACTTCTTAGTCCTAAAAATAAATGTTCCAAATTCAAATCTTCTTGATTTAGTTTTTCAACATCTCTAAATATAGGGTTTTGAAGATAGGCTTTTAAATTTTTAGCCGTATAAAAACGCTCATTTTTATAAGAACTCACTGCACTCAAACCACAGCCTAAATAATCCAAACCCTTCCAATAAGCTAAATTGTGTTTGCAAATTTGGGTTTTATTTTTGGCGAAATTGCTGATTTCGTATTGTAAAAATCCGAGCTTTTGAAGTTCTTGGATGAAAAATTTCATTAAATAGGGTGCGTTTTTTTTAAAATGATCCTTTTTTGCAAAAGCACT
Source organism: Campylobacter sp. 110 (assembly GCF_002383965.1). Classification (NCBI taxonomy): domain Bacteria; kingdom Pseudomonadati; phylum Campylobacterota; class Epsilonproteobacteria; order Campylobacterales; family Campylobacteraceae; genus Campylobacter; species Campylobacter sp. 110. Next base: position 28,175 of record NZ_NXBD01000043.1, read on the forward strand.
GAGTGGTTCTATGGTGAGATTATAAGCACTTAGATGAGTGATTAAATTTTTAATTTGTTTTAATTGTTTAAGTTCAAATTCAAGCATTTTTTTATCGTCTAATTTTGTATCATAAATCAGATCTAAATTAATCTTTTTAAATCCCAATTTGTTCACATTTTCTAAGGCTTTAAAAATCATTTTTTGATCGTGAATTCTTCCTAAAAATTCTAGCTTTTTAGTATGAAAACTTTGCGCCCCAAAAGAGATGCGATTAAGCCCTAAATTTTTCATTGTTTTAAGCCATTCTATATCGGCTGAATTGGGATTAGCCTCGCTTGAAAATTCTATATTTTTACTTAAAAAAGGTTCTATAAGTGTTAAGATCATTTCAAAATTTTTTGCACTAACAGCACTTGGGGTGCCTCCTCCTATAAAGAGGGTTTTAATACTATTTTTTTTAATATTTAATTTTTGCAAATGAAAGGAAATATCTTTATATAAAGCCTCAAAATACCTATTTTCATAATCATGTTTTTTTAGACTCGTAAAAGCACAATAATGGCATTTGCTTTCGCAAAAAGGGATATGAATATATAAATGCATAAAAACCTTAAAATTTATAATGTTATTTTCTTATTTTAATGAAATTTTGATTTCATTTAGGTTAAAATTATAAGCTTAAAATTGAAGGAAAAAAGTGGAAAAAGAAAAAAAATATAGACCCAATGTCGCTGCTATTGTTTTATCAAGCGCTTATCCTTTTGAGTGTAAGCTTTTTATAGCTAAAAGAAGCGATATGGATAATATTTGGCAGTTTCCACAAGGTGGTATCGATGAGGGAGAAGACCCTAAAAGTGCTGTATTAAGAGAGCTTAAAGAAGAGATTGGCACAGACGAAGTGGAAATCATAGCTGAGCATCCTGAATGGTTGAGTTATGACTTTCCAGAAAAGGTTGCTAAAAAAATGTATCCTTATGATGGACAAAGCCAAAAATATTTTTTAGTACGATTAAAACATGGCGCTAAAATCAATATTAATACAAAACATCCTGAATTTGATGCTTATCAATTTGTCGGAGTAAAACAAGTGTTTGAAATCATAAATCATTTCAAAAGAAATATTTATGTTAAAGTTATTAAATATTTTGAAGAGAAAGGTTATATTTAATGCTTATAGTTCAAAAATATGGCGGAACAAGTGTCGGCACTTTAGAACGCATTGATGCAGTAGCAGAGCGTGTCATAAAAAGTGCAAAAGAGGGACATCAACTTGTGGTTGTAGTTTCAGCGATGAGCGGAGTTACAAATACTTTAATAGAGCAAGCAGAATATTTTAGCAAAAATCCTAATGGCAAAGATATGGATATGCTTTTAAGTAGTGGTGAGCGCGTAACGAGTGCTTTATTGTCTATTGCGTTAAATGAAAGGGGATATCCTTCTCTTGCTTTTTCAGGAAGAAAGGCAGGAATTATTACAGATAGCGTTTCTACAAAGGCTAGAATTTCTTATATCGACACTCAAGCAATCACCAAGGCTTTAAATGAAGGAAAGATAGTTGTTGTAGCAGGCTTTCAAGGAGTTGATAAAGAGGGTGATGTTACAACTTTAGGGCGTGGCGGAAGTGATTTGAGTGCGGTTGCTGTTGCAGGAGCTCTTAAGGCGGATTTATGTGAAATTTATACCGATGTGGATGGAGTTTATACTACAGATCCAAGGATTGAACCAAAGGCAAAAAAACTTGATAAAATTTCTTATGAAGAAATGCTTGAGCTTGCTAGTTTGGGGGCTAAGGTTTTACAAAATCGCTCGGTTGAACTTGCAAAAAAATTAAATGTAAAATTAGTTACTAGAAGTAGTTTTAATGATAATGAGGGTACAATGATAACAAAAGAAGATGGAATGGAACAAGCTTTAGTTAGCGGTATTGCTTTAGATAGAAATCAAGCAAGAGTAACTTTAAGAAATATAGAAGATAAACCAGGGATTGCAGCTGAAATTTTTTCTGTTTTAGCGGATGAAAATATCAATGTAGATATGATCATACAAAATGTTGGGGTAGATGGAGCTACAAATTTAGGATTTACCGTGCCTCAAAACGAGCTTGATTTGGCAAAAAATGCTATGCAGAAAATTTTAGGTTCTAAGACAACTATAGAAAGTGATAGTGCTGTGGTTAAGGTTTCTATAGTGGGCGTGGGTATGAAATCACATTCGGGTGTAGCAAGCAAAGCCTTTAAAGCTTTGGCGGATGAGGGTATTAATATAGGTATGATTTCTACAAGCGAGATTAAAATTTCAATGATTGTACATGAAAAATATGGCGAGCTTGCGGTAAGAGCCTTGCATGAGTGCTATGGACTTGATAAATAAATGAGCGATTTTTTAAGTTTTACACTTGAAAATATCCGCAATGGCGGAACATTTATGGCTTGGATGGAGTCTCGTCGTTTAGAATGGGCTCCTTTAATGGCCGCAAGATTAAGATACCTTTTAGAGGGGCGAACCTTTGTTTTGATGTGTGATGAGCAAAGAGCTTGGTATGAAGAATACTTTTTAGCAAATATAAATTCCAAAACTACTCGCCCCATGCTTCCTTTTGTGTCTTTAAAATCACTATGTAAAAAAAAGATACAAAATATCGAAGATATAGCCTTACTTAATGATTTACTTGATATTTCGTTTCCTAATGGCTTTATTTATTTTTATATAGGAAGTGCAAGCGATAAGAAGTCATTAATCGCTAAATCACGCGACGATAGTCTTTTATGGCTTTTTGATGAGCAATTGCAAGATAGTTTTTATTTAAATTCCAAAGATAAAGATTTAGATGTCAAGCTCATCACTCTTTATAAACTTTTTGATACGAGTTTGGATGCGATTTTATTTTCCAAAGTGAGTCTTTAGTGTTTGTAAGTAAAATTATCATCACCGATGATTTTGACGGTATTAAAGCCGAACTTTTAAAACAATTTCATCCTAATTCTTTGCGCTTCATACCCAAAGAAGTTGCAAGTGAGTTTTTAATCGATGATGCCAAAGTGGTTGAAAAGGAAAGTTATATTGCAGAAACAAGTGAAAAAATCATTGTTTTAATGGCGAATTCTTTTAGGATAGAAGCTCAAAATTTTTTACTCAAGCTTCTTGAAGAGCCACCAAAAAATATTAAATTTCTTATCGTAGTTCCTTCTAAAAATTTACTTTTGCCTACTATAAAATCGCGTCTTATCTGTGAAAAACGCAACAAAATAAAGGCTAAAAATACTTTAAATTTAGAACTTAATAAAATGGATTTAAAGACTTTGTTTGAGTTTTTACAAGAAAATGAAAATTTAGATAAAGCAGAATTAATGGAAAAAATTGCACTGATTGCAGAAGAAAGTGTTAAATTTAAAGATTTTAATGCCGATGAACTTGAATTTTTTTATGAAAGTTATGAGCTTGCGAAATTAAATTCCAAAAGCTCTTTGATACTGGCTACGCTTTTATTAAATTATTATACAAAGAATGAAAAATGAAATTTTTTAAAATCAATCCAAACACTGATTTTAGCTTACTTTGCTCTTTTATAAATCCTCATAAAATGGGGCAAAAAATTATGAGTGAAAAAACTCAAATTTATTTTATTTTGATTAAAGATATAACTACTCCTGCGGCAAATATTTTAAAACAAGACGCCTTAAGAGTGGGAGCTGAGCTGATAACACACAAGGAAGTTATCACTGCTAAAATCACATATTCTAATGCGCTTTTAATGGCTACAAAAGAGCAAATTCACAAACTTATAAACAAAGAAAAACTTCAAGATTTTGGACTTAAAAATTTAGCTAGATTTTTAGAAAATGATTTTTCAAAACCAAAGCAAGCAGAGCTGATGGCAGTTATAAATGTCAATGAAGATAGTTTCAATGCTGATTCTAGGGTGAGTTATAAAGATTTTGAAGAAAGATTAAATGAAATTTTGGCCTTAAATCCCGAGTATATTGATATAGGAGCGGTAAGCTCTAGGCCAAAAAGCGTGTATTGTGGCAAGGAAGAAGAGTTTAGAAGACTTAAAAATGTGCTGGATTTAATTTATGATAAAAATTATTATGAAAAAGCTATTTTTAGTTTGGATAGTTTTGATGAATATTGCTTAGAATACGCTTTAAACAAGGGCTTTAAATTTATCAATGATATTAGCAGTTTAAGAAATCTTAATTTAGCTAAACTTGCAAGCAAATACAATGCAAAATACTGCCTTATGCATATGCAAAATGATCCTTTAACCATGCAAGATGATCCAAGGTATGATGATTTACTTGATGAAATGAGTAGTTTTTTTAAAGAAAAACTTGAAATTTTAGATACTTTAGGAGTGAAAGAAAGCATTTTAGATGTGGGAATTGGCTTTGGTAAAAGTGCAGAACATAATATGATTTTAATCAAGCATTTAGAACATTTTTTGCAATTTAAAAAGCTCTTGCTTGTAGGAGCAAGTCGTAAAAGCGTGATCAATGCATATTATGAAAGTGAAGTTAAAGATCGCTTAGCGGGGACTTTGTATTTGCATTTAAAGGCTTTTGAAAATGGTGCAAGTATTATAAGGGTACATGATTTATACGAGCATAAACAGCTTTTTGCAATGGCAAATGCGATGCAAAGCATAGGAGTTTAATAATGAATAAAAAATTATACTTAGAAAATATTGGAATTATAAAAGAGGCAAATATTAATTTAGAAGGTTTAAGTGTTATAGCAGGTGAAAATGATACAGGTAAAAGCACTGTGGGTAAAATTTTAATGGCCTTAATTAAAACACATAATATGAGCGAGTGGAAAACAAAAAAATCTAATAAAATTTGGATAAAAGAAAGAGCTTTTGATAAGCTTATAGATTTAATATTTAATGGAGAGTTAAAGGATAACGGGAGGATAATATTAAGCAAAGGCCAAAATATTATTTATGAGGCTTGCATTGAAAGAAATAGATGTGCTAGTTTTAAAAGCAAGGGTCAAGATTATGTCGATTGTACTTTTATACAAAGCCCTTTGGTTTGGGATTTGTTTGAGTTTTTTACAAAAGCGCGTCTTGTGAACGATAATGCTAGAATTTATGGTGGAGGATATGAGCTTTCTTATCCATATTTGCTTTGGGATTTATATCAAAAAATAGGGTTGCAAAGACCATTAAAAAAGTCTTTGGATTTTAAAGAGCTTGAGGAAGAAATAGTAGATATTATCAATGGCCATTTTTTACAAAACAATAAAGAAGCTTATAAATTTTATAGAAATAATAAGGAAATTTCTGTAGAGAATGTTGCGACAGGTATTAAACAATTTGGTATTTTGCAAACTTTGATTAACAATCATCGTATTACTCCTCAAGGTTTTTTAATTTTTGATGAACCAGAAAATCATTTACATCCAACTTGGCAAATTTTATTTGCTAAAATACTTATTAAATTATCAACCAAGAATATTCCTATACTTATAAATACTCACAGTCCTTATGTTGTCGAGGCTATTTATAAATACAGTATACACTATAAAGCAAGAGTAAATTTTCATGTAAGTTTAGGGTCTAAAATAGAACAAGTTGAAAATAATGAAAAAACTATGGAATTAATTTTTGAAAAGCTTAATAAGCCTTTTCAAACTTTTGATGAACTGGATATTAAAAATGGCTGATTTTAATATTTTTAAAAATAAATATAAACAATATGAGGATACTCTAAAAAATACTAGTTATGATAAAACTAATAATGAATATTTATGTTTGAAAGAAAATACGGTTATAAATTTTGAAAATTTAAGTTTAAGCTTAGAAGATAATAAAGGCGTGAAAAAAGTAGATGCATTGTTTTGTCAAGCTGATAAGATTTTTTTAGTTGAATTTAAAAATCAAAAACAAAGCAATATAGAAAAACAGGAAATAGTGCAAAAATTTGAAGATAGTGTTACTTTGCTCAAGAGGCTTTTTAAAGAAAATAATATAGCTTTTAAAAATTATATTATTAATTTATATCTTGTAATAAAAGATGGTAACAATTATCAAACATATAAAAACCGCCAGAAGGGAAGTGAAATTGAGCATGCTATTAAAGCACGAGATTCTTTAAAAAATTTTGAAATAAAATGCGCACCTAGACAATCTTTTTTACCTATATATGAAAAAATTTTTAGCGAAAGATGCGAAATATGACAAAAAAAGAGTACTTAGAAAAAGTTGCCTTGGCTGCTTCTTGGATGAGGGCGTATTATGAAAAGGATGAGCCTTTAGCAAGTGATGCAGAATACGATGCTTTGATTAGAGAATTAAGAGCTTTTGAAGAGCAAAATGAAAATGAAATTTCTCCTGATTCTCCTACGCAAAAAATAGCCCCTACTATACAAAGCGAATTTAAAAAACTTTCTCATTTAAGCCGTATGTGGTCGATGGAAGATGTTTTTGATGAGAGTGAGCTTAGAGCATGGGCAAAGCGTGCAAGATGTGAAGAGAATTTTTTTATAGAGCCTAAATTTGATGGAGCAAGCTTAAATTTGCTTTATGATAAAGGTAGACTAGTAAGCGGCGCGACAAGAGGAGATGGGGAAATAGGTGAGGATATCACGCTTAATGTGCTTGAAATCGACAATATCCCAAAAACTATAAACTATAAAGAAAAGATAGAAATTCGCGGTGAAGTGGTGATTTTAAAAGATGATTTTGAAAAAATCAATGAAAAAAGAGCCCGTTTAAACCAAAGCTTGTTTGCCAATCCACGCAATGCCGCAAGTGGGAGTTTAAGACAACTTGATACAAGCATCACAAGAGAAAGGAATTTGAAATTCTATCCTTGGGGAGTGGGGCAAAACTCACTTGAATTTAGTAAACACAGCGAGATTATGAGTTTTATAAGAGAGCTTGGCTTTTTAAAAGATGATTTTGTAAAGCTTTGTGCAAATTTAGATGAGGTTTTAAAAGCCTATAACGAGCTTTTAAGCCTAAGAGATCAAAAGCCTATGATGATGGATGGAATGGTAGTAAGGGTAGATGATCTTGTGCTTTGCAAAGAGCTAGGTCATACTGTGAAATTTCCAAAATTTATGGCAGCTTTTAAATTTCCAGCCTTGGAAAAAACCACGCGTTTAATAGGGGTAAATTTGCAGGTTGGAAGAAGCGGGGTTATCACTCCTGTGGCGGTTTTAGAGCCTGTAAATTTAGATGGGGTTATCGTAAAATCTGCCACACTTCATAATTTTGATGAAATTGCAAGACTTGATGCAAAGATCAATGATTTTGTAAGCGTGATAAGAAGTGGTGATGTGATACCAAAAATCACTAAAGTTTTTAAAGAGCGTAGGGATGGCTTAGAGCTTGATATAGCTAGACCTCGGTTTTGCCCTACTTGCAAAAGCGAACTTTTGGATGAGGGAACTTTGATCAAATGTCAAAATATTGATTGTGAAGATAGGCTTGTAAATTCTATCATTCATTTTGTTTCTAAAAAATGTTTAAATATCGACGGGCTTGGAGAAAGTATAGTCGAACTTTTATTTAAAGAGAAAAAAATAACCACCCTTGAGAGTATTTTTCATCTCAAATTTAGTGATTTTGAAGGCTTGGAAGGTTTTAAAGAAAAAAAGATCAATAATATTTTAAATGCCATTGAACAAGCAAGGGATTGTGAGCTTTTTCGTTTTATCACTGCTTTGGGGATCGAGCATATTGGAGAAGTGGCTGCTAAAAAGCTAGCTTTAAGTTTTGGTAAAGAATGGCATAAACAAAGTTTGGAAGCTTATGCAAATTTAGAAGGTTTTGGTGAGCAAATGGCTCTTTCTTTGTGTGAGTTTTCTCGTGTAAATAGTGCAAGAATTGATGAGTTTTATAAGCTTTTAAATTTAAAAGAGCAAAAACTACAAATTCAAGAAGATAGTGTTATTTTTGGCAAGACTTTCGTGATCACAGGCACGCTTTCACGCCCTAGAGATGAGTTTAAAAATTTAATAGAAAGCCTTGGAGGCAAGGTTAGTGGATCAGTTTCTAAAAAGACTGATTATGTGCTTTTTGGTCAAGAAGCAGGCTCGAAACTCGACAAGGCTCAAGAGTTGGGTGTAAAATGTATTGATGAGAATGAATTCAATGAGCTTATTGAAAAATAACATTCAGCTATTTGTTTTATTTGGTATTTTTACATTTTTATTTTTTTGGCAAAAATTTGCTTGGGTTTCGCTTTTTTTAATCCCTATTTTTTTAGCATTTTTTTTGGAATTTTTTTATTTTTTAAGGCTTAGAAAAAATATCATAAAAGAAGCAACGATGATTAAAAATAGCTTGATTTATCGTGTGAGTGCGGGAGATTTTTATATCTATAGCTTGAGTTTTTTTATGGCCTTGTTTGCACTTGCTTCTTTGTTTTTAAATTTGATCAGTTATGAAAAACAAGATGGATTTTTTTTGTTTGTGCTCTTGCCTTTATTTTTATTTTTTTTCAAGCAAAAACTTCAGTTGCAGTTTTTAGATAATGCCTATAATGATTTTAGAATAATCATTTTATCAAGTTTGATTTTAGCTTTGTTATATGCGATTTTTAATGGGGTGGTAAATCCTATACAAAGTTTTAATCTTGAAGATTTTAATCAAAGCATCATTCATTATAAAAACTCAAAGTTTTTTATTTTTGATTTAATTTCTCAAATTTTAACACTTATAAATGCTTTAAAAGAGTATTTTTTATATTCTTTGGGGCTTTTTTGGTTTAGGGTTTTAAATTTTATTTTTGATTTTATTAATTTTTTTATTTTTTGCTCTTTTGTGGCCTATCTTTATAATTTTGCTTTTAAGGCAAAAAAGAAAACTTATGTTTTTGTCTTTTCATTTTTTATAACTCTAGCTTCATTTTTTATCGTAGAGGATAAAAACCAAAATCCAAAAGCTTATCAAAAAGAGCTTGTTTTGATGATGAATAATCTTTCTTTTTTAAAAGAGCAAAATTTAAGTATGCTTCAAAATGATAAAGATAGACTAGTTAAAAATTTAAAACAAGTGCAAGAACTTTTGGATAAAAATGCCTTTGAAATAGGAATTTGGTGGTTTTCTAAAGAGAAAGAAGAATTGCAAAAAGCCTTAAATGAAAGTCTTCAATGAGATATGATATTTTTGTAGCAAAACGTTTAAATCTTAGTAGAAATAAAGCTTTAGAATTGATAGAAAATGAAGAAATTTTACTTAATTCCAAGCCTTATAAAGCTTCTTTTGATGTGCAAAATCTGCTTAAAAATAAGATAGCAGATCAAGAAGAGCTTTTAAATTCTAAAGAATTAGATTTAGAGCTTTTAGGCGAGCTTTATGTTTCTCGCGCGGCTTTTAAGCTCAAATATTTTTTAGAAAATCATAATATCAATATAGCAAATAAAACCTGCCTTGATATAGGCTCAAGTACGGGTGGTTTTGTGCAAATTTTATTAGAACACAAGGCTTTAAAAGTAAGTGCTTTAGATGTGGGTGATAATCAACTCCATCCTAGTTTACGCGATGATAAAAGGATTGAAGTTATTGAAAATACGGATTTAAGAACTTTTAAAAGCGAGCAAAAATTTGATTTTATTACTTGTGATGTCAGTTTTATTTCTTTAACTCATTTGCTTTCGTATATCGATAATTTAGCTTTAAAAGATATAGTTTTGCTTTTTAAGCCTCAATTTGAAGTTGGCAAGCAAGCAAAAAGAGATAAAAAAGGTGTTTTAAAAGATGAAAAGGCTGTGCTTAAAGCTATGAGAGAATTTGAAAATGCTTGTGCGCGTTTAGGTTGGATCTTGCAATGTTGTGAAGAGTCTAAAATCAAAGGAAAAGAGGGTAATATTGAATATTTTTACTACTACACTAAAAAATGATATTAAAACCTTAGCCATAGGATGTTTTGATGGAGTTCATTTAGGGCATAAAAAGCTTATAGAATGCTTAGATGATTCTGGGGCTCTTTTGATTATCGATAAATTTAAGGGTAAAAAACTTTGCACCAATCAAGACAAAGCATTCTTAGCTCAAAAAGAGATCATAGAACTTGATTTTGAAAGCATCAAGGCTTTAGATGGTAAGGATTTTTTACAAGCCTTAAAAGAGGAATTTGTAAATTTAGAGCGTATAGTTGTAGGTTTTGATTTTTCTTTTGGAAAAAATAGAAGTTATAAAGCAAAAGATATAGAAGCACTTAGTGGGATTAAAACAACGATTATAGATGAATTTAGATTAGAGGGAGTGGGCGTTCATGCAAGCTTGATTAAAGAGTATTTAGCACAAGGCGATATCAAAAAGGCAAATTCTTTCTTGGGGCGAAATTATGCAATCAAAGGTAAGCTTATCAAGGGTCAAGGACTTGGCTCAAAAGAACTTTTTGCAACTTTAAATTTAGAATGCGAGGAATATTTTTTACCTAAAAATGGCGTTTATGCTAGCATCGTGAGTTTTCATGATAAACGCTATAAGAGTGTAAGTTTTGTGGGTGTGCGCTCTAGCGATATGCAATTTGCCATAGAAAGTCATATTATAGAAAAATTTGATGAAAGCTTGGCTATAGGGGAAGTTTTAGAGCTTGAATTTGTAGAATTTCTAAGAGAAAATCAAAAATTTAATGATCTTGCCCAACTTAAAGAACAAATTTCAAAAGATATAAATCAAGCTAAAGCGTGTTTAGGATAGAGAATGAAAGATGAACTTTTTAAAGAAAAATTAACCAAACAATTTGAATTTGATAAGAGTGTCGCAAGTGTTTTTGATGATATGATTAATCGCTCTGTGCCTTTTTATAGGGAAAATTTAGAACTTTGTGCAAATTTGATAAAAAAATTGACTAAAGAGGGAGCAAAGGTTTGTGATTTGGGTTGTTCTAGTGCGAATTTTTTAATTTTTTTAGCCAGCTTAAGAAAAGATCTTAAGCTTTTTGGCGTGGATAATGCTCCTTCTATGCTTGAAATCGCCAAGTCAAAAGCACAAGCTTATGGCTTAAATATAGAATTTTTTGAAGCGAATTTGTGTGATTTTGTTTTTTTTCAAAGTGATGTATTTGTAGCTAATTATACTTTGCAATTTATCCGTCCGCCTAAAAGACAAGAACTTGTTAATGAAATTTATAAGAATTTAAACAAAGGTGGTATTTTTATCATGAGTGAAAAAATTCTTTATGAAGATGCTTTTTTGTCTAAAAATATGATAGAACTTTATGCAGATTATAAAGAAAGACAAGGTTATTCTAAAATCGAAATTGCAGCCAAAAGGGAGGCTTTGGAAAATGTTCTTATCCCTTATAGTGAAAAAGAAAATTTAGATATGCTTAAGAATGCAGGATTTGAAAAAATAGAAAGTGTTTTTAAGTGGGTTAATTTTGAAACCTTTATAGCCTTTAAATAAAAATTATCTTGTTTGTGTATCATGGCCTTCATCCCAATCTTCTTTTGGGATAGCAACGCTATGAGCATTTACACAATCTTGACTGATGATAGATTTCAAACGACATTCATCACTTCTTTTTTTGGCTTCTTCGGGATGAGCTTTGTAGTATTCTACACTTTTGGTTTGTTCACAAGCTGTAAAAAATAAACAAATAAGGGTAAGTAGTATTGCTTTATTCATAGTATTTTCCTTAAAAAGCATAATTAAACTTTTATCACGCTTCTTTTTATCTTAGCAAATTTTTATAAATACAATTCATTATTTTTCCTCATTATAAGAAAAAATGGGTAAGGACCATTGGTATTTGATCGCTAAAAGCCTAGCTGTAACTCCTACAAATAGCGTTACAAGCGTGCAAATTAAAGCATGCAGTTGAAGATAAACCATTAAAGTATAATAAATCGCCCCTGCTATGATTGCAATTCCTGCATAAATTTCTTTTTGGAAAACTAAAGGAATTCTCATACATAAAATATCTCTTAAAATTCCACCAAAAACACCTGTAATCACTGCTGCAGAGATTGCGATGATAAAGCCATGGTTTTGTTCTATTGCAATTTGTGCGCCAAGTATGCTAAAGACTACAAGTCCTATGGCATCAAGCGTTAAAAATAAACTTTCTAATCTGCTAACAATGCGTGGAATTTTAGTGGCAATAAGAGCACAAAGGCAAATTAAAACAATATATTCAGGATGTTTAACCCAAGTAAGTGGATAATGACCTAAAAGCACATCGCGTATGCTTCCACCTCCTATGGCAGTTACTAAGGCTATGAAAATTACTCCAAAAAGATCCATTTTATGTCTGCCTGCAGCCAAGGCACCTGTCATACCCTCTGCTGAAATTCCTATAATGTAAAGTATGGTTATGGTTAAAGCACTGATTTCCATTCATAGCCTTTAGAATTTATTGCAAGAAATTTTATAATCATTGATTTCTTCGCTCTGGATATTGTTATTGGGTACTTCATAACATTCTTCAAACCGAGAAGTTTTGATAATCTTAACATAAGAACTCGGTATAGCAATGCCATTTTTAATAAATTTAGGATTTTTACCATAAAGTATTAGATTTAGCACTTCAACGCTTTGGAATTTAAAAGCAAGACTTCTTTCTCTTTGTTCGATTTCATTCCAAACCGTTGCATTAACTTGTGCATTTTGTGGAGTGATATTACTCATCAAAAAAACCGATGTTTGTGCTGCTTTACTAAAGCGAAAAGAAGCATTTGAGGCTATATGTCCTCGGGTATAACCACTATTTTTATAATCACTCCAAGTACTGCGGTATTTTTTAGGGATATTTGTGTCATCTTCAAAGCGAGCTCGTTTTTTGATCTGTTTTTCTTTTAGATTGGACGCTTCGACTTTATAGGCTACGGCTTTAGTGCCTTTGAGTTTATAATCATAACAATTGGTATAAAAAAATTTATCCAAAACAACAGAGCAATTTAAAGGATTAAAATAAGGCGCAAAATCTTTATCGGGCTTATAAGCTTCTAAAGCAAAAACATGAAGTGTAAATGCTAATAAAAAGATGATAAGTTTCATTCAAGTTCCTTGTCTTTACTTTTGCAAAGATGGTTTAAAAAACATTCTTTACATAGAGGTTTTTTAGCCTTGCAGGTATAGCGTCCAAAAAGCACCATGGCTTGATGAAGATAGTTAAGATTGTCTTTAAATATGCGTGTTAAATCCTCTTCAGTCGCTTCAGGAGTCTTAGCCTTGCTAAGTCCTAAGCGATGAGAAACACGAAAAACATGAGTATCTACTGCCATGCAGTTTGCACCACACCATTCGATCAAAACTACATGGGCTGTTTTTTGTCCTACTCCTGCTAAGGATTTTAATTTTTCTTCATCCAGTGGAATTTCGGCGTTGAAATTTTCACGGACTGATTGAGCCATTTTGATGAGATTTTGGGCTTTGTTATTATAAAAAGAACAGCTTTGTATATAGGTTTTAAGGCTTGATAAATTTGCATTTGCAAGACTTGTGATATCAGGATAAGCTTTAAAAAGCTCAGGGGTGATGAGATTGACCCTTTTATCGGTGCATTGTGCAGAAAGCATCACACAGACTAAAAGTTCATAGAGATTTGAAAACTTTAATTCTGTAGTAGGCTTATCAAAATGTTTTAAAAAAAGTTCTTTGATTTCTGAATTTCTTTTCATTTTTTTATTTTAATTAATTAGCTTTAAACCAAGTTGAGATATAATTGATTTTAATCTATTTTATTAAAAAAGGAAGTCTAAAATGAGAAAAGTTTCTTTAATTGCCGCAGCTTTAATTGCAGGTGTAACTTTAAATTTAAATGCAGCTACTATAGCTACTGTAAATGGTAAAAATATAAGCGATACTGAAGTGAGTGAATTTTTTGCACCGATGCTTAGAGGAGAGGATTTTAAAAGCTTGCCTGATCATCAAAAAAAGGCTCTTTTGCAACAATACATCATGCAAGATTTGATACTACAAGATGCTAAAAAACAAAATTTAGAAAAAGATCCTCTTTATAAAAAAGAATTAGAACGCGCAAAAGATAGCATACTTGTTAATGTTTATCAAGAAAAAATTCTTAATTCTATTAAAGTTGATTCTTCTAAAGTTAAAGCATTTTACGAACAAAATAAAGAAAAATATATCAAACCTGCTGCAGTTCAAGCTAAGCACATTTTAGTATCTAGCGAACAAGAAGCTAAAGATATCATTAAAGAACTCAAAGGTTTAAAAGGTAAAGCTTTAGATGATAAATTCAGCCAGCTTGCTCAAGAAAAATCAATCGATCCAGGTTCAAAAAATCAAGGTGGAGAATTAGGTTGGTTTGATCAATCAACAATGGTAAAACCATTCACTGACGCAGCATTTGCACTTAAAAATGGCACCATTACAACCACTCCTGTAAAAACAAATTTTGGCTATCATGTAATCTTAAAAGAAAATTCTCGTGCAAAAGAACAAATCAAATTTGATGATGTTAAAAAAGGTATTGAAAATGGTTTGAAATTTGAAGAATTTAAAAAAGTGATCAATCAAAAAGGTCAAGATTTGTTAAACAATGCTAAAGTGGAATACAAATAATGGGCTTGTTAGACATCGTAAAAGCAGGGGTTGTTAGCGGAGATGAGCTTAATAAAGTTTATGAATACGCTAAAGCACAGGGTTTTGCTATCCCTGCCGTTAATGTAGTGGGAACTGATTCGATCAATGCTGTTTTAGAAGCTGCTAAAAAAGTAAATTCTCCTGTTATCATCCAATTTTCTAATGGAGGAGCGAAATTTTATGCAGGAAAAAATTGTCCACAAGGTGATGTATTAGGAGCGATTAGCGGGGCTAAGCATGTGCATTTGCTTGCTAAGGCTTATGGTATCCCAGTGATTTTACATACAGATCACGCTGCTAGAAAGCTTTTACCTTGGATAGATGGACTTATAGAAGCAAATGCTGAGTACAAAAAAACTCACGGACAGGCTTTATTTAGCTCTCATATGCTTGACCTTAGCGAAGAGGATTTAGAAGATAATCTAAGCACTTGCGAAACATATCTTAAAAAACTTGATTCTTTGGGAATTTCACTCGAACTCGAACTTGGTTGCACTGGGGGAGAAGAAGATGGAGTGGATAATACAGGTATTGATAATTCTAAGCTTTATACCCAGCCTGAAGATGTAGCACTTGCATATGAAAGACTTGGGAAAATCAGCGATAAATTTTCAATAGCAGCCAGCTTTGGAAATGTACATGGAGTTTATAAACCAGGAAATGTAAGTTTACAACCTGAAATTCTTAAAAATTCACAAAAATTTGTAAAAGAAAAATTTGGCCTAGAAGTTGATAAGCCGATCAATTTTGTTTTCCATGGTGGAAGTGGAAGCGAATTAAAAGATATCAAAGATGCGGTGAGTTATGGTGTAGTAAAAATGAATATCGATACAGATACTCAATGGGCATTTTGGGACGGAGTTCGCGAATATGAAGCAAAAAACCGTGCATATTTGCAAGGCCAAATTGGCAATCCAGAAGGTGAAGATAAGCCTAATAAAAAATACTACGATCCGCGTGTTTGGCTAAGAAGCGGTGAGGAAAGTATGATAAAGCGTTTAGAACTTGCTTTTGAAGATTTAAATTGTATAGGAAGAAATTAAGCCTTTGGCTTAAATCTTCCAAATTTTATTTTAAAGATTTTTTAAATTGCTTGATAACAATCTTTAAAATAGAATTTAGCTAATGGGGTATTAGTGTTATGGATATAAGATCGGATGAAATTTCAGAACTCATTCTGCCAGAAAGTAAAGAGAAAAAAGGATATTTGGTTTATTTAAAAATTATTTTTATACCCGCTTTACTTTATGTTTTTATTTTATTGGGTTATTATGATATTATAAATTTTAAAGTCGAATTGCACACTGTTGTTATGATAGGCTTTATTTTTTTCACAGCCCTTGTGTTTGCAAGGCATAGTTCTGAATACGCATACAGCATTTTTGAACAACAAAAAGATGAATTTAAACAAGCCTTAAAAAGACATATTATGAAGCATTTTCTTACTATAGGTAAGGATACAAAATCTAATGCAAATTTTGATGATTTTGCTTATGCTTATGTTAGGGGTGCAAGGAATGAAAACTTTGCTAGTATTGGTGCAGCTATTTTTCCTATGATGGGAATTTTAGGAACTTTTATCAGTATAGCCTTATCTATGCCTAATTTTAGTTCTAGCGATACAGCAGCTTTAGAGCAAGAGATTGCTCTTTTACTAAGTGGTGTAGGAACTGCTTTTTATGTTTCAATTTATGGTATTTTTCTAGCTCTTTGGTGGATGTTTTTTGAAAAATTTGGAAAGAGTAAGATCGAGCGTTTGTTAAATCGTCAAAAAAATTCTACAAGTGGATTTTTTTGGACAAAAGAAGAGCTTGATCAAAGATATTTGAGTGAAAGCTTGCAACATTTTGAAAAAATCAGTGCTATTTTTAAACAAGTAAGCAATCAAGATTTTTTTGCAGAGCTTGATCATACTATAGATAGAAAATTTGGAATTTTTCAAGATATGCTCAATGTAGAAGAAAAAGCTATAAGATTGAGTGGGGAGCATATTAAGCAAACTATGGGTGAGTTAAGTAGAGCACAAAGAGATCAAAGAGATCTTGGAAAAATGTATGGCGAAATGCTAAATGGTATAGGAATGCTTAATCAAAATTTAAAAGAAATCAATATGCGTATGTCTGAACAATATAACCGCCTTCTTGATATCAGTAGTGAAAAAATTCAGCATTTTGATAAAACCTTGCTTGCTTTTGATGAAAAAGTAGATCGTTTTGGTAAAAATTTTGAATTATATGAAAAAGCCATTTTAGAAAGTCAAGAAAAGGTTTTTGAAGGCTTTAAGACAAGTCTTTTTGAGGGTATGCATAAATTTAAAGAAGTTTATGAGGAAGAAAAAAGTATCGATGCGAAAATCAAAATGATGGATAAATTAAAGCAAGAAATCAAGAATTTAAATGAAGAAACAAATGAAGTGATGGCTAAAATAGGTAAAATTCCTAATCCTGCTCAAGAAGAGCAAGATAATATAGAAAATGAAATTCTTTCAGATGAAAAAGCAGCCGAAAATACAGAGCGAACCAAAGAAAATCAAAACGATAGCGACACTTTAGATTCTAATAAAAATTTTAATAAAGAAGAAAAAGAAGATAAATGAAAAATGAGCAAGAAGAAGGTAATTTTTGGATAGCCTATGCTGACTTGATGGCAGGGCTACTTTTTGTTTTTATCCTGTTAATAGGTGCTATTGTGGTTAAATACGTTTTAACTCAAAGCGATCTAAGAGAAATTAAAGACAATCTTAACAAACAAGAAGCACGCTTAGAAGAAAGTAAGGAAGAGCTTAGAAATAAAGAAGCTATTGTTTTTAAATTAAGCTCTGATTTAAACAATGCTTCAAGTGCTTTAAATCTTATAAATTCTCAAAAAGCAGAACTTGAAGCAAATATCACTAATTATGAGCAATTAAGCAAAGAGCTGAATTCATCTATAGATAATAAAGATAAGCAAATTTTGATTTTGCTAGGTCAGCTAGAAAAGAAAGATGAAGAAATTAGAAATTTGCAAGAAAGCTTTGATAAAGCAAAAGAAAAGGTTCAAAATTTAAGTTTGATTCGCGAGAATTTAAGCAAAGAATTGCAAGCTAAACTTGATAGCAATATTACCATAGATCAAAAAACAGGATCCATTTCTCTACCTTCTGAGGTATTATTTGATAAAGATTCTTACACGCTTAAAAATGAAGCCAAGGCGAGTTTAAGAAAAATTTTAAGTGAGTATTTTAATGCTATTATCAATGATCCAAAGATTTTATCTAACATAGAAAATATCATCATCGAAGGACATACAGATAGTGATGGATCTTATATTTATAATCTTGATTTATCTCAAAAACGCGCTTATGAGGTAATGAATTTTATCTATACTTTTTATAAGGATACAAGGTTGCAAAAACTTTTGATGGCAAGTGGTAGATCGTTTTCTGATCCTGTTCTTGTTAATGGGGTAGAGGATAAAGATAAAAGCCGTCGCATAGAAATTAAATTCAGTATTAAAAATGATAATGCTTTAAAAGATGTTGAAAAGTTTTTTGAATTTCGTTAAGAATTTTAAATGTTAGTTTCTCCCATAGAAAAAATTCAATTTCAAGGATTTGAATTTTATATCAAGCGTGATGATTTACTAGGAGAAATCAATGGAAACAAAGCTAGAAAACTTGCTTTTTATCTTTCTCAAAACTATGATCAAGGTCAACGCTTTATAAGTTATGGTGGCATTCAAGGTAATGCTTTGGTAGCACTTAGTATATTTGCGGCTAAAAGAAATTTGATTCTTGTTTATGCTTGTGAAAAGATTCCTACCTATCTAAGAAATAATCCTTGTGGAAATTATAAATTAGCCTTAGAAAACAATGTTTATTTTATCGAAAATCACAGCAATAAAGACTTAAAAACATTTGCGCTTTCTTTGTGTGAAAAAGATGATATTTTTATAGAGCAAGGAGTTGCTAATTTAAATGCCGAATTAGGTTATATTCAACTGGCCAAGGAAATAGAAAGTCAAAGTAAAACTTTAGGTTTATATTTTGATATTTTTCTACCCTCAGGCACGGGAACTTCGGCTGCATTTTTAGCTAAAAATTCCAAATTTAAAGTTTTTACTTGTGCTTGCGTTGGAGATGAGTGCTACCTTAAAAATCAAATTTTAAATCTTATTAAAAATTATGATTTTTCGAATTTAGAAATTCTAAAAAGTGATAAAAAATATCGTTTTGCTAAACCTTATCTAGAATTTTATCAGCTTTATAAAGATTTAAAACAAGAATGTCAAATAGAATTTGACTTGCTTTATGACATGCTAGGATTGAGCATAGCCTTAAAAAGAGAATGGAAAAATCCCTTGCTTTATATCCACCAAGGAGGAATTTCTGGAAATTCCTCTATGTTAGAAAGATATATATTTAAATATTGTAAAGATAAATGATTTATTTTTGTAGATGGTTTAAAAGATTTTTACACGCTAAAGAAATGATTTGATAAGTTTCATCAAAATTCCCACTATACCATGGATCAGGAACTTCATCATATCCTAAATGAGAAGCAAAATCAGTGATTTTTAAAAGTTTATTTTGAGTATTTTTATAATTTTTTTGAACATTCTTAAAATTAGAATTATCCATAGTAATTAAAAAATCACTTTCATCACAAAGTGCTTGAGTGAGTTTTTTGCTTGTAAAATTTTGATATTTTATATTTAAGCTTTTAAGTTTATTTTGAGTGCCATAGTGCATATTTTCTCCATCATGTTCTCCTGAAGTTCCAGCACTGCTTATAAAAAATTCTTTTTCTAAATTTGCTTTTTTGACAAGATCTTTCATGATAAATTCTGCCATAGGCGAACGACATATATTGCCTAAGCATATAAAGAGTATTTTTTTCATTTTTATCCTTGAGTTTTAATTAAAAATTATAAAAAATATCATACAATAAATCCATGGAAAATTTCAATAGAACTTTGCTTGTATGTTGGTTTGGTGTTTTTACCACAAGTATGGGACTTAGTCAAATCGCTCCAATCTTGCCTTTATATATCAAAGAATTAGGACATACAAACACTAGCGAAATCGCATTTTACTCAGGATTAGCTTTTGGAATCACACCGCTTGGAATGGCTGTTTTTTCACCTTTGTGGGCTTTTTTGGGTGCAAAGTATGGTTATAAAAATATGCTTCTTCGTGCAAGTTTTGGAATGTCGGTTTTAACCTTATGGCTTAGCTTTGCTCATAGTGCTTTAGAAGTAGTTTTTGTGCGGGGTTTAACAGGGATAATTTCGGGTTTTACTTCTGCTGCTGTTGTGTTTATCGCTGTGATAGCACCTAAAGAAAAAGTGGCTTATGCTTTAGGAACTCTTTCTACGGCTTCTATAAGTGGAAGTTTGCTTGGGCCTTTGTTTGGTGGCTTTGTGGCTGAATTTTTTAGTATTAGTACGGTTTTTGATATGGTGGCTTTTTTAATCGCTTGTTCTTTTGTGACGATTTATTTTTTCATCCATGAGAGAAAAATTCAAAAAGAGGCGAAGAAAAATACTCAAAAAGTGAAAGAAAACAAAACCCTTATTATCGTTCTTTTTATCACTACTTTTGTGATACAATTTGGTACTTTTGGAGTGATGCCGATTTTAAGTATCTATGTTGAGCAAATTCATCAAGGTGGAAATTTGGCTCTTTGGGCGGGTATAGTAGTGGCTGCAAGTGGGATTAGCAATCTTTTTTTCGCACCAAAACTTGGAAAAATCGCCGATAAGATAGGGCCTAGTAAGGTTATTTTTGGAGCTTTGATATTTTGTGGAATTTGCTTTTATTTGCAGGCTGTAGTAAGTAATGTTTATACGCTTATTTTCGTAAGATTGCTTATAGGAATAGGTCTTGGAGGACTTTTGCCTTGCGTGAATGCTTTGCTTAAAAAAGGTGTTAGTGCTAAAAATTTAAGCCTTGTATTTGGCTTTAATCAAGCTTGTCAGTTTTTAGGAAATTTTTGCGGTGCTTTTGGAGGAGGATTGATAACAGCGCATTTTAGTGTAGAACTTGTTTTTGCTTTTATTTGCTGTATTTTTATTTTAAATGCTATAATTTTTTTGATATTTGAAAGAAATTATATTTTTTCTAATCAAGGTTTATAATTCTTTAGAAAGGTGATTTTATGGAACTCATTTTACTTAGTTTGATTGTTATTTTGCTTGTATTTGTCATTATAAAGCAGTTTAAAAATAGCTCTAAAATAGAAGAGAAAGACATTCATATTAGCAATGATATTACCCAGCTTAAATCCATAGGAGAGCTTAGTGTTTTTCAAGTCTTTAGTAAAGAAATTGTTACTAAAAAAGACAGTGCTTTTAACGGAATTTGGAAAAGTATTTTGGGTTGGTCTTTAAGCGAAAGACAGATTGCTTTGATTTTTGAATTTGAGATCACATTTTTATATGATTTAAGAGATAAAAATTTTGAAATTGTAGTTTTAGATAATGATCATTATAAGATTATTATGCCTGAATGCAAATACAAGCACAGCATTATAGATATGAAATTTTATGATGAAAAAAATGCTAAATTTTTACCTTTTTTGCTGCCTGATTCTATTAATAGCACAGGACTTAGCTTTAGTGAAAATGACAAAAATAAGCTCATAAGAGAGGCTAAAGAAGAGGTTAAAGAATTGTCATTAAATCTTATTAGAAATTTAGAAAGTAAAATTCACAAAAGTGCTAGAGATACTTTAGAAGCTATAGCCAAAGGTTTTGGAGCAAAAAAGGTAGAGTTTGAATTTAAGGATAATACCCAAAAGCTAGATATAAACTAGCTTTTTTCTTTTCTTACTTGAGTGATACTTTTTCCGCCTAAGCCGTAATTGTCTGTATCGATTTCATCAATGATTACTACGGTTGAGGCTTTATTTTTATTTAAAACCCTAGCGAGTAAATCTGTCACTCCTGCGATAAGCTCTTGTTTTTATTCGCTTGTAGGTTCACCGTTTTCTTTGGTAATGCGTATATTTACAAAAGGCATTTAAAACTCCTTTATATATTTTTTAATAATTTTAAATAGAAAACATTAATACAAGCTTATTAGAAAAGCTCATTTTTTATAAAAATTATTTTGATAATTAATATTAAATTTATAAAAACAAGATTATAATTTAATATCAGTATTAAAATATAAATTCATCTATAGTTTAAATTTATATAAATAAAAAATGACTCACTATCACAAAAGCTGATTAAAATTTGCTAAAAGGGTATCATAAATCTTAAAATGTTTGATTTTTTTATAAATTATATGATTTTTTGTGCTAAAGATCTTTCTAAATTGTTTTTAGGAACTTTAGCTTTATTTTTATTTGTCTTTTTTGGAATTATGTTTTTTATATGCGAAGGTGTGTTTTTATATGTATTACTTTTTTGTGAAATAATTTTATTTTTATATATGCTTTTGGGTATTTTTTCATACGTAATCAAAAATTATTTTATAAAATTTTTGATTATTTTATAGCTTTGCAAAAGTTGTTCAAAAGAAAAATTTAAATTTGCAGGAGAGCTTGAGGGTAGGGCTATGGCTTTTAAATGAGGATGAAATTTAGTAAAAAATCGATAAGCACTTTTCCCTGTGGTAAAAATAGCTTGGATTTGTGCTTGAGAAAGGATTAAATTTAAATCATTAGCCTTTGCGTAACTTATGGTTTTATCATCTGAATTTTTTATCTTGCAACTTTGAAGTACATCCCAAAGAGCGATATGTTTTTTTCTTAAAAAGGCTTGTTGTTCTGTGATATTTTCTAATCTTACATCAAAAAGTGTTTCTAGTATAGGCCAAAAACGATTTCTTGGGTGCTGGTAGTAAAATCCATCTTCTCTTGATTTTACCGAGGGAAAAGATCCTAAAATTAAAATTTTAGAATCCTTATCAAAAAAGGGTTTAAAAGGATGAGTTAAAAACTCACTCACTCGCATAAATCCACAGAGATTTTGCCATTTTTAATCTCACTTACTTTTACTTTTAAAATTTGATTTTCGCTTAAATTGAGATTTTTACTTTTAGAATTATGAAGCAAGCCATCAATTCCATTTTTAAGTTCTATAAAGGCTCCAAAATTCGTGATTTTTTTGACTTTTCCTTCAAATTCTTCGCCGATTTCAAAGTTTGATAGATCTTTTTCTTTAAAGCCTTTTTTATTATTTTTTTGAGAACTTGTGATATTGATAATATAATCTTTTGCGGCTTTAATTTGTTCGTTTTCATTGCCCGCAATTTTTACTTCACCCTTTTCACGATCTAAGTCTATAGAAACACCAAATTTTTCAATAATTTCTTTGATAGTTTTTCCAGCTTGACCTATGATATCGACTATTTTTGAAGGATCAACATTGAAAAGCTCGAGTTTTGGTAATACTTCTTCATTAACAACAATTTCCTTAAGCGCTTCTTCCATGATATTTAAGATATGAATTCTACCTTCTTTAGCTTGATACAAGGCTTCTTTGAGTATTTTTTGATCAATACCGCCCAATTTGATATCCATTTGTAAGGCTGTGATACCGTCTTTGCTACCTGCTACTTTAAAATCCATATCCCCATCATGATCTTCTAAACCCATGATATCAGTTAAAATAGCATATTGATCACCTTCAAAAATAAGCCCCATAGCTACTCCTGCTACAAGTTTTAAGCTAGGTACTCCCGCTGCTCTTAAGGCTAAAGACCCTCCACAAACCGTTGCCATAGAACTAGAGCCATTGCTTTCTAAAATTTCACTTACCAAACGGATAACATAAGGATAATTTTCATCTATGCTTGGATAAAGGGCTCTTTTGGCTAAGTTTCCATGTCCTAACTCTCTTCTTCCAGGTGCTTTGATAGGGCTTGCCTCGCCTACTGAAAAACCTGGAAAATTATAATTAACCATAAAGCGTTCATTGATAGGATTTTTTTCGGTTAACACATCAACCATTTGTGCATCATTTTCACTACCTAAAGTCGCCACAACCAAAGCTTGAGTTTGTCCGCGTGTAAAAAGGCAAGAGCCATGTGCATTAGGTAAAATATTTGTTTCTATGGCAATAGGACGCACTTCATTTAAATTTCTACCATCTGCTCTTTTTTTTGTATTTAAAATTTGACTACGAACGATTTTATGTTTGACTTTTGCTAGGGCATTTAAAATACTTTCTTCATCCCATTTTGTCGCGCTTTCAAATTTTAATATTTTTTCAGCAATTTTATTTAACTCACTCGCTCTTTCACTTTTTGCCATTTGATTGATAGCCTGTACGATTTGATCGTGAAAATTATTTTCTATAAAGGCGAGAAGTTCGAAATTTTCTATTTCATCTTTGAAATTTAAATCGCTTGATTTTTTATGTTTCAAAAAAGCTTCTTCATAAGCATTAGAGCCATTTAATATAGCTTTTTGGGCTAGACTTAGCGCTTCTAAAATTTCATCTTCGCTAAGTTCATTCATGCTTTGTGAAGTTGTTTGGGTTAAAACATCTGCATAAGGAGCTTCGATAAAGATTTCATCTTCTTTTTGATTAGGTAAAGCACGCATTTCTATCATTAAAAGCTCATCTTTAACCCCTGCTACATAAAGATCAAGGGTGCTATTTTTAAGTTCTTCATTGTTTGGATTGAGGACAAATTTTTCTTCTATGCGACCTATGCGAACTCCACAAACAGGAGCTTTCATAGGAATATCACTAAGATAAAGTGCCACGCTTGCTGCATTTAAGCTCATAACTTGAAGATCTACTTGAGGATCAGCAGAAAGAACCATTACGACAATTTGTGTCGGATAGGCATATCCTTTTGGAAAAAGAGGGCGTAAGCTTCTATCAATAATGCGTGCTGTTAAGGTTTCTGCATCGCTTGGCTTGGTTTCTCTTTTGACATAACCACCAGGGATTTTTCCTGCGGCATAAGCTTTTTCGATGTATTGGACGGTTAGAGGTAAAAAATCTTCTTCAACTTGTTTTTCTTCTCTTGCAACTGTAGCTAGAACAACGCTTTTGCCTTGTCTCATTAAAACAGCACCGGCAGCTTGTTTAGCTACTTTTTCTATATCGAATACTTCTAAATTACCATTGATTTCTATACTGTATTGCATCATTTGTCCTTTTTTTCCATATAATAAATTTGTCAAACTTTTAAAAATATTTAGCAAATCTCATTCCTTAATCTTAAATTTTACTCTCCGTTTCTGCTAAAGAAAAATCGTATTTAACTCCACCTAAAGGATAGAAGTTAAAAATAAAATAAATACCGCTTTGATTTTTAGCAGTAATTCCCGCACTTGTAAGTTGCGGATCAATTCTTTCTCTATACATTAAAGAATAATTCCAACATTTGCGTTGAAAAGTATATCCAAGCTCCCACATATTAGCATGTGCTCTTTGGGTATCAAACCAAATTCCTCCAAATAAATGATAATTTGCATTTGCAAGGTAATTTGCGCGCGTGCCTATAAAACTATATTTTCCATACTCATCGTTTTGATAAGTATGCGAAAAACTCCAATTGAATTTAGGGTTAGGATTGATCTCCATTTGACTGATGATATTTGTAAAACGATCTTGAAGATCAGAGTAAATAATCTCACTATTAAAACTGATATTGTTATTATAATAATAGCTTAATAAATTGCTTATCTCATCAAACTCACCTTGCTTGTTTAAATAATCAATATTAATTCTATGTTTGATTTTTTTTTGGCCTTCATTATTGTAAAAGTATTGAGTAGTATAAAAGCCAAGATGTTCTTCTTCTTTGTCAATTTCTTCAAGATAATCTTCTAAAATACTTCCTGATTTGGCTCCTGGAAGAACATATTTTAACCCAAAATTAAGAGTATGAAAAAAATTATCATATACTTTAGATAAATCAGTGTAAAGATTAAAATCGTGCGTATTTCTAAAATAATGCTCATGATCTTTTTGAGGATAATGACTATAGTTTAAAAATGAAGCATAAAAGCGTTCGGTAAAAGTAAAATGCAAGAAGTCATCAAAAAAAGCATTATGATAAGAAATAGGCAAATTTAAATTCAATTGATTTGCATAAGGGCCTACAGGGCGATAAAAATTATGAAAAGATGCATCAAAAGAATAACGCAAGCGTTCATCAAAAAAATTATTCAAAAAACGATGATATTGAAAGCTTGGATATTCTTGTAAGGTATTATCGTTATTTAATGCAGAAGTATCGATATAATACTTTGCATAAGCTCCATAATAATTATTTTCATCCGCTAGAAAATAATTGATTTTTGAAGTAACTAATGAATTTAAATCACGATAATCCCTGCTGCCAAGATTAAGATAATCTATATCATTAAGATAGGTAGCATCTATCCATAAGCCTTCTTGAAAATTATCGCCCAACAGGGTTTTAATTAAATCATTTCTAGCATATTTTAATTCTGCGCCGTAATGACTTTGGTTTTTTAAATTTTCATCATGATAATAGGACGAATTTTCTCTAAAAGCTCCTAAATTTATCTCTCCTATAGAATAAGGAGAATCGACAAATCTTAAGGTTGAGTAAAGTCCAAAGCCACGATTGGTTCTAATTTGAGGATTTAATTCTAGATCCCAATTTTCATAAGGTGCGATATAAATAGGCTGTTCATAATACAAACCTTCACTGTTTTTTAAGACTATTTTTGGGATTAAAAGTCCGCTTTGGCGGTGGGTATCTGCACTAAAACCAAAATAGGGTAAATAAAATATAGGAAAATCTTTAACATATAATTTTGCATTATATAAATGGACAAAATTATTTTCCCTATTGAGCCATCCTTTAGAAAAGCGAATTTCCCAATCAGGATCTTCGACATTACAACTTGAAACAGCTGAAATTTCGCTTTTGAAAACATTCTCATCTAAATAGCTTGTCTTGCTTTGAAACCATACTTCTAAATTATTATTAGAAAAGAAAAAATTATTAAAATTAGCCTCATTTGAATTTAAATTGATTTTAGCATAGTTTGAATGAGAGCGTTCATTTTGTCCTCTTAATATATTCACATCACC
Organism: Campylobacter sp. 110; assembly: GCF_002383965.1. Lineage (NCBI taxonomy): Bacteria > Pseudomonadati > Campylobacterota > Epsilonproteobacteria > Campylobacterales > Campylobacteraceae > Campylobacter > Campylobacter sp. 110. Next base: position 54,678 of record NZ_NXBD01000043.1, read on the forward strand.
AAAAAGCTCTAAATCTCCGGTTTTTTCATTGTAAATAGCCTTATTGGCAGTGATAAAATAAAAATCTGAAAAAATAATCACATCATCGTTTGCAGTGAGTATATCCCCTTGTTTTTTAGCATCAAGTGCATAGATATCAACTTGAGTGGCGTTAAGTAAAGTAAGACTAGCGCTTAAAAATAAAATTTTACGCCACATTAACTACTATTGTCCTTGCTAGATAATCTTCCCAAGTTTTGCGTAAATCATTGCTTAAAGCCCAAGCAAAGCCCAACATAAATGCCATATCGCTTATTTGCCTAACGATTGAGCGTATGCAGCTTTGGTTTAAATTGGGTTTGTCTAATAAGTCTTCATCTAAAATAATGATTTTGCATACCATTTTTCCTAAACTTGCCCCATATAAATAAGTAAAAATTGTTTGGTAAGTAATATGAAGCAATAAAAATCCTAAGTAAAAATCGCCCAAAATTTGAGCTGTATCAAATAAATCCTTAGCATTAAGTAATTTATCATAAAAAATAACAAATACAATCAGCGAAAGTACAAGATTATCGATAAAATATGCCAATATCCTTTTATTGAAACTAGCAATGGTAAGATTTTCTCGCTCAAGACGCGTAAGTAAATCTTCTTTCATTGAATAACCTGATGAGCGATATCTTTTCTAAATTGCTTGCCTTTAAAATGAACATTTTCACAAAGCTCGTAAGCTTTTTTCTGTGCCTCTTCTATGCTTGAGCCTGTACCAACGCAAACCAATACACGCCCACCATCTGCCATAAGTTTACCATCTTCTAAACTTACTCCAGCATAAGAAATATGTGTATTTTCAGGAATATTTGTTATAGAAATTTCACTTTTTGGAGAGCTTTTGTAAGGATAGTTTTCACTCGCGCATACTACGCCCACTGCATAATCTTTTTTAATTTTTATCTTGGTGTGTCTTAAACGCTTTTGTGTAGTGGCTAAAATAAGTTCTAAAGGATTTTCAATCAAAGGCATTAAAACTTCACATTCAGGATCACCAAAGCGCACATTAAATTCCAAGACATAAGGCTTATTGCCTACAACCATAATACCTATAAATAATACCCCGCAAAACTCACTGCCTTCTTTTTTCATACCTGCAAGAGTTGGGATAATGATATCTTTTTGTATTTTTCTAAGCAAGCTTTCATTAGCTAAAGAACTCGGGGCATAAGCTCCCATACCACCCGTATTTGGTCCTTTATCCCCATCTAAAAGTTTTTTATGATCTTGTGCAGCAGGTAAAAGCACAAAGTCATTGCCATCACATACCGCAAAAATACTAAGCTCAAAGCCATCTAAAAATTCTTCCACAACGATAAGTTTACCCGCTTCGCCAAAGCTTTCTCCACTTAGCATTTTAGAAGCCTCTTCTATGGCTTCTTCGTGAGTTTTTGCGATAATTACTCCTTTGCCAGCACAAAGCCCATCGGCTTTAACGACTATAGGAGGAGTTAAGCTTAATATAAAGTTTTTTGCTTTTTCTATATCATTTGTGTTTAAAAATTTTGCTGTTTTAATACGATATTTTTTTAAAAAGCTTTTCATGAAAGATTTAGAAGTTTCAAGCATAGCTGCAGCTTTTGTAGGTCCAAAAATAGGAATATTGTGTTGTTTAAAAATATCTACAACGCCTTCAGCTAAAAAACTTTCACTACCCACTATGCATAGATCAAATTCTTTTTCTTTTGCATAAGTGGCTAAAACTACAGGATCTTTAAAATTGAGATTGGTTCCAAGACTTTCGGTAGCACCATTACCAGGAGCAAAGTAAAATTCTAAATTTTCATCCACACGCTTTAGCGCTAAAGCGATAGAATATTCACGAGCACCGCTACCCAAAATCATTATTTTCATTTATTCTCCTTGTATAAAACCCAAACAGCCGCTTAATAAAGATTGACCCCAAAAAGTCAAAGAAAACCGTTAGGCGATTTTTAAAGGCTGCAACTTCTCGTTTCTTTCGAAACTCAAACGACGCCACAGAACACGGTAAATCGCACAATCACAGTTAATAAAAATATGTTGGATCACTTTAAATATCACGAACTGTTTAGGTAAGCAAATTATAGCCTTATTTAGCTTAAAATTCTATGTTTAAATCAGTTTAAATTTGGTTTTTCCTATTTTATCAAAATGTTTTCCTTCTAAAATAATATCTGCTACACTTTCCCATACATGTTTTTCATCGATAAACACTATATCAAAACTATTATCATGCATTAAAGACTGATAATTGACTTTTTTAGGGGCGTACTTTACTATGAAATAAGGATTTTGCGCAAAGGTTTCTATTTTTAATTTACAAAGCAAATCCAAATCCGAAGTCACGACTAAAAATTTTTTTCTTTGTTCTTTGGTAATTTTTTGGATATAAACTAAAAGTTTTTGATCAAAAGGATTAAGCGCTGCTTTGTTTAAGCGACTTAGATAATGCTCTGCAAATGAAAGAGAACAAAAGGAATTTTCTATATTGCTCATTGTAAAATATGAATTTTTAACCCCTGATGATTTTAAGGATAAGTGCCAAATTTTAACATCCATTATCGTAGCACATAAATTAAGACCTGTAATTATTTTTTTAAAGAGTTTTTCGCGTGAAAGCTTGAAAGCATTTTCAAAAATATTATAATTTTTCTTATAAAAATCCTCTTGTATAGCACCCAGTCTTTTAAGGGTTGTTCTATAATACTCCGCTTCTTTTTGAAGTTTTGCTAATTTTTCTTGTCTTGCTTTGAGTTTTTCAGGATCTGCATTGGCCGCATTGCTTTTAAGTTGAATTTCAGATTGTAAAGCTTTCATTTGTGCTTCAAGTGAAGCAAGGCGGTTTTTTCTTGTATCTATAGTGGCTATTAAAGCTTGGTAATGGCATTGTAAAGATAAGAAAGTTTCATTAAATATTTTAGTGATATTGGGTTTTTTATCTGCTATCATTTGTTTGTAAGAATTTTCTAAGTGCATCATAATGCTTTTTAGGGCGCTAAATTGGGTTTGATCTATACTATTATCCATAAAAATTAAAGTATCATAAGCTTTAAATAAAAATCTCTTAAGAATGAGATAGTCCAAAATACAAGGAATATCTTTTTCATCTTGTAAATTGGCTTGCAAGGCTTCAACAGATAAAATTTCATGGGCAAAATATTTTTGTATGGCTTGAGGAATGGTAAAAGATAAGGGAATTTTTTCTATAGAATCAAAATCAATGCTTCTATAAAGTTCTGTAATATACGCACTTCTGCGAGAATTTTGTAAATCTTCAAGCTCATCATCACTATCGGTTTTCCAAAAATCATGTTCAGTGATAAAATCACCCTCTTTAAATTCTTGAAATTTGGAAGGTTTTATCCCTGTGATAGTTTTGCTTACAGGCACAGGAGCGCCGTTTTCAGACTTTTTATCACTAGAGAGCGTGCGAAATTCAACAAGCATCCCAACACTTGGCATACTTTTTTTATCATTCCAAATTTGACGACTAAAGTCGAAAAAAGTATTTGCTGAATTCGTTACAGTTCCACGCCCTGTGGAATCCATATATATAGCTATTTTTCCATGCATATTTCATCCTTGAAAGTTTTTAAAAGATAATTTTAGCTTTATTTTTATAAAAATTTTATAAGCAAAAGAATAAAATTACATGTTTGATTTTAAAATTCTTTTTAGTTATATTTTTTACCATAGGAAAAATTGAATGTTTTTTTATGAATATCTTAAAAATCCAAAACAAATCGGTGCTTTTTGTTCTAGCTCTCAAAAGCTAGGTTTTGTTATGACTCAAAATATTAATTTGCGTCAAGCAAACTATATCGTAGAGATTGGACCTGGCACAGGTGTTTTTACTGAAAATATTTTAAAATATAAAAATAAAAAAGCACAATTTTTTGCTATAGAAATCAATAAAAATATGGCAGATAAGCTTAAAAGAAAAATTGTAAATTTTGGATATAGAAATAGAGAGTGCTGAAAATTTACCTTATTTTTTAAGGCAAAGAAATATCACCTATGCAGATGTGATTATAAGTGGAATTCCGTGGAGTTTGCTTAGGGATCACGAGCAAGAAAAGCTTTTAAAAATCATCCATAAAAGTTTAAAACCTAACGGATATTTTAGCACCTTTGCTTATGTGCTACCTACTTATTCAAGTTTAAAATTTCGTCAAAAGATATTTTCTCTTTTTGCAGAGGTGAGAATTTCAAAAGTTGTTTGGCAAAATTTCCCACCCGCTGTGGTGTATTATTGTAAGAAATAAATTTTTATCCCCATTTTTTTGATAAAACACAACTTAATGTTTTATTACACGGATTGTCCTAAAAATAAGCACGCATTGTAAAATTTTTGGATTAAAGCTTGATAATTTTAAATAAAGCTATATTATAATTCTTTCTTTTTAGCAATAATGAGCAATTCTCGATCACCTGTAGTTTCTTCTATATAATCTTCTATGGAAGATAAGATATCAAATCCGTTTTGCTTTAATAATTTATGTACTTTTTCTAAATCTAAAGCACTATGATAAAATGATTCTTTCCACATTGTGCTTATAATTTCGCCATCATTTTTTCCATGAGTAAATAAAAACAATCCACCAGATGTCAACAAAGAAGAAATGATTTGATAAATACATTCTTGTTTATCATATCTAATGTGCCAAATAGAATCAAATGCGATGATTGCATCATATTTTTTATCTGTTTTGAAATTTAAAATATCCTCTACTAAAAAAGTGGCATTATGTAAGTTAAGTTTTTGTGCTTGTTTTATCATTTCTTCTGAAATATCTATCCCTGTAACTTGAAATCCTTGTTTTGATAAATATAAAGCGATAGGATATCCAGTTCCACAACCAATATCTAGCACTCTTGAATTTGGACTTAAATTATTTGCAAAGTCGACAATGCATTGATTGATTGAGGTATTTTTGCGAAATTCACTCCACTTTTTACAAATTTTATTGTATGAATCTTTTATGCTATTTTCCATTCATATTCCTAAAAATTTTAATACTCTTTGATTTTTATCATAAAATTAATGCGTTTAATATAAGCTTTTTCTATGACTTTATATGCTAGTTTTTTATGTATTAAAAATTTGTTAATGAGGGTTTTAAATTCTTGAAAACCTGTATATTATTATCAGGTTTTCAGATTTTTTACTTTATTCCCATTCTATAGTTGCAGGTGGTTTACTTGAGATATCATAAACTACGCGGTTAATACCTTCAACCTCATTGATAATACGACGCGAGATATTTTCTAAAATTTCATAAGGTATGTGTGAAAAAGTTGCTGTCATTCCATCACTTGCATCAACAACACGAACACAAATGGTATTATCATAAGTTCGGTTATCTCCCATAACACCAACGCTTTTTACATTTAACAATACACAAAAAGCTTGCCAAGTTTTATCATACCAACCCGTGCTTCTTAGTTCTTCAAGTAGGATAACATCTGCTTTGCGTAATAATTCAAGGCTTGGGCGATTGACTTCTCCCATGATGCGTATAGCAAGACCAGGGCCTGGGAAAGGATGGCGATAAACTATTTCTTTGCTTAATCCAAGCTCGATACCTAAGGCACGCACTTCATCTTTAAAAATTTCTTTTAATGGTTCAACAAGCTTAAGATTCATCTTTTCAGGCAATCCGCCCACATTGTGGTGACTTTTGATGGTTTTACTTGCACCTATAACCGAGCTTTCTATGATATCAGTATAAAGCGTGCCTTGGGCTAAAAATTTCACATCTTTATGCTTTTTAGCCTCTTCTTCAAAAACTTCTATGAAGGTATTGCCTATGATTTTGCGTTTTTGCTCAGGGTCAGTTACTCCTGCTAAGCGATCTAAGAAAATCTTGCTCGCATCAATACTTATGAGATTAATTCCTAAAGTATTTTTAAACATAAATTCAACTTGTTCTTTTTCGCCACTTCTTAAAAGTCCATTATCTACAAAAACTACTATAACTTGATCTTTGATCGCATTTGCTAGTAGAGCTGCTACGACACTGCTATCTACCCCGCCACTTACAGCACAAAGAACTTTATCATTGCCCACTTCTTCGCGAATTTTTTTAGCTTGAGTTTTTGCAAAAGATCCCATATTCCAAATACTTTCGCAATTGCAAGCATATTTTGCAAAATTTTTCAAGATACTTTTACCAAATTCGCTGTGCTGCACTTCAGGGTGGAATTGTAAAGCAAAGAATTTTTTCTCTTCATTTGCAAAAACACAATACGGGCTATTTTCACTCGTTGCTAAAACTTCAAAACCTTGTGGTAAATTTTCAACCTTATCAGAATGACTCATCCAAACGATTTGTTTTTTAGGTAGATTTTTAAATAAATCACTATCTTTTTGAATTTCTATACTTGCTTTGCCGTATTCTTTGTGTCCAGCTGGAGCAACATTGGCTTTATAGTGATGAGCCATAAGCTGCATACCATAGCAAATTCCAAGTATAGGTAAGCCTAGATTAAAAACTTCTTTATTACAAAAGTACGCATCTGTTGCATAAACACTTGCAGGGCCACCACTTAAAATAATACCCTTAGGTTCTTTTGCTTTTATATCTGCTAAACTTACATTAAAAGGCAAAATCTCAGCATAAACGCCTTGCTCTCTCAATCTTCTTGCTATAAGCTGAGTATATTGCGATCCAAAATCCAAAACTAAAATATCTGCTTTTTTCATTCTACCACCTATTTAATTGTTCGTATTTTTTAATGTTTTTTACTGAACCGTTTTGTTCGTAGCTAGTGTATTGTGGGTTACCCTTATAGCCACAAGCACACAAAAAAATTAAGAAAAAAAATGCTAAAATCATCTTATGGAAAAATTTCAAAGTCCAAAGATAATTAAAAATACTAGCGCCATTCTTAATGACTTGATGAGTAAGTCTCATTATCGACCCTTAAAAACCTTATTTTTTTGTAAAGATTTTTTAAATTCTTTTCCGCCTGCCAAACAGCGTTTAATCGCTAGAATTTATATAAAAAATCATATTTTAAATATAGTGACTTTAAATTCAGCTGCTTATCAAGAATTAAATCACGATAATAGCAAAATTTACATTAAAGTTCTCATAAAAAAATACGGAAAAATGTATCCTTTGAGTGGATTTTCAGATATAAAAGATTTAAAAATTTTTACACAAAAATATAACAATATAATAAAAAATAATGAAAATTTCACGGCTAAAAAACCCTACATAGAATTAAGCCTTGGAAAATTTGAAAACAAAATTGAAAATAAAATTTTAGCAAAGAAATTTGAAGAAATAAGGCAAATGATAAAAAATGACTGAAATTTTGCTTAAAAACACTCTCAAAGAAGAGCTTCAAACTCTACCTTCAAATGCTGGAGTCTATCAGTATTTTAACGCCGAAGGAAAACTTTTATATGTAGGCAAGGCTAAAAATCTTAAAAACCGCGTAAGATCTTATTTTGCTTTTACTCCGAATTTGCATGCTAACCCAAAAAATTCTTTAAGAATTCAAAAAATGATAGAAGAAGTGATGCATTTGGAATTTATTACGACAAATTCAGAAGCTGATGCTTTGATTTTGGAAAATTCTTTTATCAAGCAACTTCATCCAAAATACAATATTTTATTAAGAGATGATAAGACTTATCCTTATATTTATGTAGATTTTAATGAAGAATTCCCGCGTTTTGAAATCACTAGAAAATTAGTAAAAAAGAGTAAAATTAAATATTTTGGTCCCTTTTTTAAAGGAGCTAGAGAGCTTTTAGATGCGCTTTATTTGTATTATCCATTAAAACAAAAAGCAAGTTGTAAATCTCCTTGTATTTTTTATCAAATTTCTCGTTGTCTTGCGCCTTGTGATAAAAAAATTACCCAAGAAGAATATCGTTTGATTTTAGATAAAGCTATCAATGCTCTTTTAAGTCCCAGTATTTTAGTGAAAAATTTAGAAAAGCAAATGCTTCATTTAGCCCAAAATGAAAATTATGAAGAAGCGGCAAAAATAAGAGATCAGATTGCTACGATAAGGGATTTGGAAATTAAAGTTGAGATTGATATTGCTAAATTAGAAGACTTTGAAATTTTTGCTTTAGCTTGTGAAGGCTCTATGCTTTCAACTTTGCGTTTTGTCGTGCAAAATGGAAAAATCATCAGTGCCAATTCTAAAATCACCCCACTTAAAAATAATACAGATTTTGATAAAAATGAGATTTATAAGCAACTTATTTTAGAAAATTTTAGCATAGACATTCCCTTGGTTACAAATACTATTTATGTTTATGAAGAATTTGAAGATAGGGAGCTTTTGGAAGAAATTTTAAGCCAAAGATTTGATAAAAAAATCAGTATTAAGGTTCCTAAAATAGGAGAAAAAAGAAGAATTTGTGATTTGGCATTTCAAAATGCGTGTTTGAATATACAAAAAGAGCAAAAAAATAGTGATTTTAATATACAAAAAGAACTTAAAAATTATTTCGAGCTTGAAAATTTGCCAAATTGTATAGAGGTTTTTGATAATTCTCATATGCAAGGTGTGGCGAATGTAGGAGCTATGGTAGCTTATAAAATGGGTGCTTGGGATAAGTCAAATTATAGAAAATTTCATTTAAAATATAAAAATGACTATGAGCAAATGCGCGAAGTTTTAACGCGTAGGGCATTAGATTTTGATAAAATGCCTGCTCCTGATTTGTGGCTTATAGACGGGGGAAAGGCTTTACTTGATTTAGCTAAAGAAATCATTCTAAGCAGTGGGGCAAATGTTGATATTTTAGCAATTTCAAAAGAAAAAATCGATGCTAAAGCTCATCGTGCTAAAGGAGGGGCTAAAGATAAAATTCATTCTTTAAAAGGAGAATTTGCCTTAAGTATTAACGATAAAAAATTACAATTCTTACAGAAATTAAGAGATGAAGCACATCGTTTTGCCATAAGTTTTCATCAAAATACTAAGAAAAAACAAGATTTATCAAGCTCTAAGCTTGCAAAATTAGGGCTTAGTTCGGGAATTATACAAAAACTTTTGGCGTATTATGGAAGTTTTGAAGCTATTTATGAGGCAAATTTTGAAGAATTGTGCCAATTAGCAGGAAAAAAATCAGCGCAAAAAATAAAGGAAGATTGATTTGTTATTGGTTTGGATTATTTTTATTTTTAATATTATTTTGGCTTTTTTAAGTATAGACTTTGCAAGAATTCATGAAAGTTTTGAGCAAATTAAACTTGCTTTTTTTGCTAGTATTTTTATTTTGTCTTTAACTTTAATATTTTTCCTTTTTCAAAAAAAACGAGCTTTGGCTAAGAAAGATCAAAAAATTTTATTAATTAAAAATGAATTTATACATGCTGAAGAGATAGATATCGAAACGAGTTTGGATTTGATTCGGGAAAAAATAGCACATTTAAATCAAGATTTATTTAAGATTTCTCATGAAAAAGAAACTTATGCAAAATTGCTAGAGGATAGTTTGTATCAAATTGGCAATATTGAGGGCGTTGTAAGATGTTTAGATGAAGAAGAGGCAAGCAAGGAAATCAAATCACTTGTTTTAAATGCATTAAAACATCAAAAAGAACAAATTAGACTTGGACTTAATCAAGCTTTAGAATACCATAAAAGCATAGGGGTGGCACAGGGCAATGTTTTGCAATTTGAAGCAAGTGCTGCGATAGTAAGTGATGATGGGCTTGAAGCATTTTTGCTAGCAAATTTGTTGTCTTATTTTGGTATAGAAAATACTATTTTTAAGAGTTTGAGTTTTGATATCAATGATTTTCATGTGGTTTTCATTAAGGATAAAATTTTAGAGCAAAGTTCTAAGAAAGCTGATGATTTTATCGTGTTTGGGCGTAGTAAAAACTTATATTATGAGTATTTTTTAAGCCTACCTTTTGAAAAAAAAGAGCTTGAAAATATTTTGCAAAGAAAACTTGATAAAATTTGTGCTTTAAAATTTCAAACTCCTTATCAAAATAATGTTTTGCTTTTTAAACAAAATGAGTTTGATGCAACTTTGTTTTTTAATATCATAGAAAAACAATGCTCCCAAAATATGCGCGTGAATTCTTTTAGTGAATTGAAAAAAGAATTAAAAAAAGAAGCTTATCGTTTGATATTGCTTGATTATGAATTGATTAAATTTGATCTTGAGCAGATGCGTTCTATTCTTAGCGCTTATAAAAAGCAACACCCTCAAAGTCATATTATATTCTTTTCTAGGGAGAGGGTGAGAGATTTTGATTGCGTAAGCGAGGTTTTAAATGATATCAGCAGAAATGATCTTATAGCTTTGATTAGAAAATATTTGCCTAAAAATTAGGCTTTATAGAATTTAACTCCTGCTAGATTAAGAATCTTCACTTTTTCTTCTTTTATAAGCTTATCCAAAAGAACTTGGGAAGCTTTATCTAATTTATTTTCTATATCTATCTCACTTTGCGAGCGCAGATGAAGTATTTTTAATAATTCTTCTTCACCAAAATTTAACTTTTCGCCCTCATAATGCCTTTTAGGTAAAAGCACAGGAGTGGAAGTTATGAGTTTGGAAAGTTCCAAAAGTCTTTCTTCGCTTATTTTTTTAACCGCATAAGCTGGGGGTCTATCAATGGTGCTTAAATCAACTCTTAAGGGTGCTATTTTAGCTAAAGCTTGATTTAAAGCGATAAATTCTTCTTCATTGTCATTAAGATCTTTTACGACAAGGATCTCCATTACAAGATCACCTTTAAATTGGGTTTTAAATTCTGCCATTTTTTCTATCATTTTTTCTAAGTTAATATTTTTTAAAGCCCTATCAATACGGTAAAAGGTTTTAGAAATAGCACTGTCTAGGCTAAATTTAACCACATCTAACTTTAATAAGGTATTGAATTTGTCTTGATCTAAAACCGCGGTGCCATTGCTTAAAATGAGCAATTTTTTATCTTTAGCAATCTTGCGCAAGGATGAGATCAATTCATCTAAATGAGGATAAAGGCTTGGTTCTCCATTGGCTGTTAGGGTAAGAAAGTCAAATGGGACATTTTTTTCAAGAGCGCCTTGAACTTCTAAAATGATTTCTTCTACGCTTACAATCTCATCTTGTTTTTCTTGAGGTTTTTGAGCCTCAAGTTCGCAATATACACAATCAAAATTGCATTGTTTCTTGCTAGGGCTTAGATCAATACCTAAAGATCTTCCAAAACGTCTTGAATTGATGGGGCCAAAGAGAATTTTCATTTGGCTGAACTTTCTTGCACAAGCTGGATAAAGTATTTTGAATTTTCAACAGGAATGTCAGGCAAGATTCCATGACCTAGATTGAAAATATGAGCTTTATTTTGCATAATCTTAAGAATGCTTTCTACCCCTTGTTTAATAGCTTTTTTATCATAAAGTCTGCAAGGTTCCATATTGCCTTGTAGGGTGTATTGGTGGGATAATTTATCGCGTGCTAGATCAAGAGGAGTACTCCAATCAACCCCAAAAACATCAAAATTTCCATCGATTTTATCCAAATAACCACTAATGCCTTTAGGAAATAAAATTATAGGTATGTGAGGGTATTTGTTTTTAATAAAATCAGAAATTTCAAGCATGTATTTAAATGAAAAATCAAAGAATTTATCACATTCTAAAGCACTCGCCCAGCTATCAAAAATTTGCACCGCATTTGCACCTGCTTTGATTTGTTCTTCTAAGTAATATTTTAAAACTTGAGTGAGTTTATTTAAAATTTCATGCAAAAGTTCTGGATTTTGATAAAGCATTTTTTTACATTTTGCATAATTTTTACTTCCGCTTCCTTCTATCATATAAGTTGCTATAGTCCAAGGACTGCCACAAAATCCTATCAAAGCTTTATCAAGCGGTAATTTTTCGCGTGTTAGTTTTAAAGCATCATAAACATAGTTTAGTTTTTTATAAGCATTTTGATCATCTAGCTTGTTAAGGTCTTCTAAGGTTGAAATAGGTGCTTCAAATACCGGTCCTTCGCCTTTTTCAAAGCGTAAATTCATTCCCATTTCAAGAGGGACTACCAAAATGTCTGAAAAGATAATCGCCGCATCAACTCCTAAAATATCAACAGGTTGTAAAGAAACTTCCGAAGCTCTTTTGTAGTCTTTACATAAAGATAAAAAATCTCCCGCTTCTTGTCTAACTTTCATATATTCAGGCAAATACCTTCCTGCTTGACGCATCATCCAAACGGGTGTATAGGGTGTAGGTTTTTTAAAGCAAGCGTCGATAAAAATCATAGTTTTCCTTTGTTTTTTTGATAAAATTATAACAGAAATTGATAAAAATAAATGTGTTTTATTGTGTGAAAGATTTATGATTGTCTTATTTTGGTATTTTATAAATTTATACGAGAATTGAAAAATTCTCGCAATGAAATTTTAAGTTTAAATTTATATTTTAGCAGTATTTCCCGCATCAATGGTTGCAAAAAGTTTATTGAGTAAATCTTCTTCATTTTTCTTGTATTGATCTTCTCTCATTTTTTGCCAAGCGTAAGATTTAAAATCTTCTTTAACAGCACTAAGATCAAGATCTTCATTAGTAAATTCGCTTGAACTTGTCTTTTTATCTTCCTTATCTTCTTTGTTTTTAACTTCATTTAGGGCAGCTTGAAATTCATCTGCTGAAGTGCTTTTTTCCTTAACCTTGGTTGTAGCACTAAACATAGAGCTTGAAGTTGTTTGGATATCTTTTACCACCATTTTCTCCTCCTTTGTTGTTGATTTTAAATTAGATAAGCAATTTTTATTCCAATTTAGAGTTTTTGGATAATTTTTTAGAAAATTTTTGATCATTTATCAAAAAGTAAAAGGAGTTTTCACAGTTTTGTTAATTTGTTTGAAATAAATCCGTATTGTGATGGTTAAAAATTTGTATTTTGTTTTTTTTAAAAAAATTAAAAATATTTTTGTTACAATAAAACAAAAAATAAGGAGAGGCAATGAAGATAATTTTGCTAACAATTTTAAGTTTTCTTAGTTTATGGGGCTTGAGTTTTGATGAGCTTATATACAAAAATGAAGTTAGAGCGAGTTTTGATTGTTCTAAGGTTAAAAATAATGGCAAAAATGATGATGAATTAATCATATGCAATAAAATAGGCGCTATTAATGAATTTGAAAATAAAAAACTTGCTTTGATGGATAATATCTTTATAAGTTTATATCAAGAGCTTTTACAAAATGCAAATGAAAATATAAAAGAAGATTTAAATTGGTTGTGAAAAAAATGTTTAGAGAAAGAAAAAATTGTGCCAAAGTTATATCGAACGATCTTTTGCAAGCAGATCAAGATCCTCAATCGCCTTTTGTTTACAAGACTGATTGTATAGAAAAAACTTATGCTAAAGTATTTTTAGAGCTTATGCAAAAAGCTAAAAAAGATACTCAAAGCAAAGAAAGATTAAAGCAAATTTTTAATAATCAAGTAGATAGATATGAAAATTTAATCCAAATGAGCATTCAAGATCCTATAGATTTGGAAATTTTTATAGACAATCTAGCCCAAGAGGGCTTGATCGATGATAATGCTAGATTGAAGCTTTAGAAGGCAATTCTAAAGTAAATTTAGCTGCTTCAAAATAGCTTTTAGTACTGATTTTAGCATTTTTATAGGCCTTATCAAAGGCGGTGCCATGATCAACACTTACGCGTATAATGGGCAAATTTAAACTCACATTGATACTTTTTTCAAAATACAAAGCCTTTAGGGGTGCTAAGCCAAGATCATGATACATGGCTATTAGGCGATTGCATGCTTTTAAATTTGATTTTGTAAAAGCTGTATCTGCGACTAAAGGGTAGGGCAAATAAACACCTTTTGTATTAAAATTTAAAAGCAATTCTTTTTGTAATTTTTCATCTTTTAGAGCTTTTTTAAAGAATTTTTCATCTTTTTTAGAATTTAAAAAAGCATTAACAAAAGCGATAGCCTTTTGCATAAGCTCTTCTTCTTTGCCTCCTATCACCCCATAATCTCCTGCATGTGGGTTAAAGCCTAAAAGTCCGATTTTTTTAAAGCGAGTTTCTTGATAAAAGTCTTTTAAAAAAATACTTAAATTTTGAAAAGTGATTTTTTTGCTTACTTTTGCTAAGGGTATGTGCTCGCTAAAAAGTCCTACAAAAAGTTCTTTACATCCTAGCATCATGATGGCATTTTTTTTAAAAAAGAATCTTAGCGCGTCAGTATGTCCTTTAAATTCAAGCCCCGCATCCTCCCAAGCTTTTTTATGTATAGGTAGGGTAAGTAGGGCGTGTGCGTGGTTTTTATAGACAAAATAGCTTGCCGCCTTAAAGCTTAAAAAGCTATATAGCCCACTTTTTGCATCTATTTCTCCTACTTTAATGTCAAAGTTTTCATCCACTTTTAAATTTAAAGGCAAGCCAAAAGAATAAATTTCAAGAGAATTATGCTTTTTAAGTAGTGTAAACTCATAATTTTTAGCATCTTTAAAAGCTACGATTTTTGCATTTAAAAGCTCTAAATTTAAAAGTTTTAAAGCTTTTTGAAGCAAGCTTTCATGGATAAAGTAATAAGGAGTGCAAAATTGGCTCAATTTTTCATGCGAACGCACTAAAATTTCAGGCCCTATGCCATTGATGTCGCCTATGCTAATGGCTAATTTTTTCATCATTTAAAGCAGTGCTTTCATTTCTAAAATCGCATTTTGCAGTCCTACAAAAACCGATCTTGCTACAATACTTTGGCCGATATTAAGTTCGCAAATTTCTTTGATATTTGCTATTTGGCTTACATTTTTATAATTTAGCCCATGTCCAGCAGCGACTTTTAATCCAAGCTCTACTCCTTTTTTAGCACAAATTTCTATATTGTTTAACTCCTCTTCAAATTTACTTTGTAATGTTTTTTTGCTTAAATCAAATTCTTTTAAAGCAAAGGCTGTATGAGAGATATTGCTAAAAAGTGCGTTATGCAAATTTGCATAATGCCCTGTGTGAAGTTCTATAAAATCAGCTTTTAATTCATATGATTTTTGTATATCTTCTAAGCTAGGATTGATAAAAAGTGAAACCTCGATTTGCGCATTTTGAAGTTTTTCTATACTTTCTTTGATTTTATCATGATTTAAATTTAGCCCCCCTTCTGTGGTAAGCTCTTCTCTTTTTTCAGGCACTAGGGTGATACGATGAGGTTTTAATTTAAGAGCTAAGTTTAGAATTTCATCATTTAAAGCACATTCTAAATTGATAGGACTTTTGCAAAAGCGTATGATATTTTCTAAGTCAAAATCTTGAGCATGACGGCGATCTTCTCTTACATGCAAAGTGATCTGATCTCCAAATTTGGCTGCTATAAAAGCAGCTTCTAAAAGATCAGGATCATTTACCATTCTAGCTTGTCTTAATACTGCAATGTGGTCGATATTTACACCTAAAAGCATATTTTTCCTTTAGAACTTTTTTGCTATTATACTATAAATTTAAACAAGGAAAGCGATGTTAGGTATAGATCTTGGCTCAAATACTTTAAGAGCGGTTTTTATAAATGAAAAATTTGAAAAATTAGATGAATATGAATTTATCATAGGTTCAGCTAAAAATTTAGATAAAACTGGAAAGATAAGCGATGAAGCCATAGAAAAACTTCGCAACGCACTTCAAGAAATAGCTAAAAAATACGACCTAAGTCAAGCAAAAGCAGCCGCAACTGCAGCTTTTAGAAAGGCAAGCAATACAAATGAAATTTTTACTCGTTTAAAGCAAGAATTTCAAATCGATTTTAAGGTTATAGATGCCAAAAGTGAAGCTAAAATTAGTGTTTTGGGTATGAAAAGGGGGCTTTTAAATTTAGGTTTAAATTTGGATTGTGGGTATTGTGATTTAGGGGGTGCATCTTGTGAATTTTCTTTTAGGGATAATTTTCAAAGTTTTGATTTTGGTATTATCAGTTTTTATGAAAAATGCAAGATAAAAAGAAGCGTAAATTCTTTTTCTTTTAAAAAAATACTTCAAAAATATCCTGATTTTCCTTATAAATTTAAAGATAAAAAACTAAAAATCCATTTTTTAATCCATGATAATTTTTTAAAAACCATGGCTTTTGAGGCCTTTGGGCAAAGCAATGGTTTAAAAAAAGCATTAAAACAAAGCAAGATGAAAAATATCGTTTTAAATTCAGGTGTCCCTACGGCTTTAGCGGCTTTAAAAAAAGGCTTGAATTATGAAAAATATGATGCAAAGAAAATCAATGGTACAAGATTAAATGTCAATGATTTTTTAACTTTTGGGCAAAAACTTTGGTATATGGATGAAAAAAAGGCAAGTTTTTGGGTAGGAAATACGCGAAAAAATTATTTGGTTGCGGGATGTTTTTTGCTTTTTAGTATTTTTGAAAGAGAAAAACTTATAGTGATTGATGAGGGTTTAAGGGAGGGGCTTTGTATGGCTGATTTAAATTTAAAAGATTACCAATGAAAATTACCATAGCAATTATTTTTACTTTATTTACCCTAATCTTTTTAAGTGCATGTGCTTTTAAAGAAAAAAAAGCAAGTGAAATAGAAACTCTTGCAAGTAATTATGGTGGAATTTATATCTTTGATAAAAAAATAAGAGAAGAGATATTGGAAAATGAAAGAAAAAGAACAGAGTTGGAAAATGATGATAAATTTAGAACTAAAATAGGTCAATTAAAATCAGGAGAATTAATTTACAAGATAGATTCTGCAGCTGTTGATAAATTGCTTCCCCAAATCCTTTCTAATGGTTGTAAATATTATCGTAATGATTATAATTATGATGTAAAAGACCCAGATTATGATTTTAACTTCGATGATAAACCCGAATTTGCATACTATGAAGATCAATTTAAAGCATATATGGGTGAAGAAAACTATAAAAAATTAAGACCTTATTTAGGTATGACAACTTATTATGTGTGTGAGGGTAAAAAATATCCTGTTGTTTTTGCTACCATGATAGATTATAAAGTAAAAAATTATGGATTATTTGGAGATGAAGGAAGAGGATTTAGCTTTTCAAGCATAAGTCGTAAAAGTGCAGGTGGAGGATCTTTTCATTATTTTACCAATGGTAAATTTATAAAAAGTGATGAAAAATATACAGGACAAAGTTACTGATGAAT